>JBEBXX010000428.1:0-3498 GCA_040391435.1 Aureliella helgolandensis
GGCAGAGCACTGCACCCATTGCCATGGGGCCGATCCCGAATCGCGGCAGAGCGGGCTGCGGCTGGACGTCCTGGACGATGCGCTGCGCGGCGGTGATTCGGGCGAACCGGCCATCGTTCCCGGCGATGTGACGGCTGGCACGCTGCTGGCGCGAATCACCAGCTCGGATGAAGACGAGATCATGCCCCCTGCCGACCAGCACAATCCGCTGACGCCGGCGCAAGTTGAAATTTTGCAGCAGTGGATCGCCGAGGGAGCGAATTACGCTTCCCACTGGGCCTTTGTGCCACCGCAGAAAGTCGATTTGGCCGCACTCCTGTCGCACCCCCAGGCCGCACCGGCGGACTCCTCACAAGATGGCTCACAGGGCGACGCATCGGCGGTGCCCGCGCCAGACTTGCAGCCGATCGATGCTCTGGTGGCCGCCAAACTGGCGCGCATGAAGCTGACACCCTCGCCTGCCGCCGAAGCACATACGCTCTGTCGGCGCATCTATCTAGATTTAATCGGCCTGCCACCGAGCCTGGAGGAACTCGACGCATTTGAGCGCGAAGGGGTCGAGGCGACGGTGACTAGGCTGCTGGCCAGCCCGCGGTTCGGTGAGAAATGGGGCAGACACTGGCTGGACGCGGCCCGCTACTCCGACACCAACGGCTATGAAAAAGATCTCAAACGCGAGCAGTGGATCTGGCGCGACTGGGTCATCCAAGCTCTCAACGACGACATGCCCTACGACGATTTTATCAAGCAACAGATCGCTGGCGACCTGATGCCCAATGCGACTCAGCAACAGATCATCGCTACCGGCTTTCTGCGCACTAGCATGCTCAACGAGGAAGGCGCCATCGTTCCCGAACAATTTCGCATGTTCGAGATCATCGACCGCATCGATTGCATCGGCAAAGCGGTCATGGGACTGACGATTCAGTGTGCACAGTGCCATACGCACAAATTTGACCCGGTTCTGCACGAAGAATACTTCGGCCTGTTCGCTTATCTAAACGACACCTACGAAGCCCAGTCGTGGGTCTACGACGACGCCCAGCAGTTGCAACTAGAGGACGTGCGCGCCGAGTTGGCCAGCGTCGACCAGCACATCCGCCAGCAGCGTCCTGAGTGGCAGACTGAAGTGGAGAGCTTTGCACGGCCACTGGCCGAGTCGCAAGCGGACTGGCAAAACTTGGAATTCCATCAACTGGAAACGCTCAGCGGACTGAACCATCCGGTGCAAATGTCCGACCAGTCGATCGTGATGCTCGGACACGCTAGCGCCGATGTATTTTATGTGGCTCGTGGCGATTGGCAGGGCCTGACGGGTCTGCGACTGGAAGCCCTGCCGAATTTGGATCTGCCGTTTGGCGGTCCCGGCCGCAATGCGGTGGGCGCGTGGGACGTACGCGAGTTAGAGGTCTGGCTCAAGCGGCCCGATCAGGCGGAGTGGGAGAAACAAACGCTGGTCAATGCCACGGCCGATTTTTCACAGGCTGAACAAAAGCTGGAAGACGGCAAGCGCATCCTCGGACCGGTCGCGCAATTGATCGATGGCAAAGAGGAGACTTCATGGAAGGCCGACCGGGGGCAGGGCAGACGCAATCACGCCTCCGTAGCGGTGGTTCAATTCGAAAAACCGCTCGACTGTCCGCCCCAGACCGAGATCAAAATCGTGATGCGGATGCAGGACATGCTGGGCTGCTGCCGTGTGGGCGTGACGCGGTCGGACAAGCCCACCGCCGCGGCCGTGGACTACAACGCCGTGCTGGCCGCGCAGATTCCCGCCGAACAACGCACGCCCCAGCAACGCGACGACTTGTTTGCCGCGTGGCGCAGTTCAGTGCCGGAACTGAAGCCGCTCAACGACCAAGCCGAAGCGGCGTGGCAGCGCTTTCCAGCGGCGCAGACATCCGTGCTGCACCTGGCCCAGCGCTCGCCGCTGCAACAGCGCGAGACGCACTTGCTGTTGCGTGGCGAGTGGGATCAGCCGGCCGAGCAGGTCATCGCGCCGCACGTCCCCGCGGCCCTGCATGCTCTCGATCCAGAGCTGGAGAATAACCGCTTGGCTTTTGCCAATTGGTTAGTCGACCCGCGTTCACCGCTGGCCGCTCGAGTAGCCGTCAATCGAGTTTGGCAAGTCATGTTCGGCGAAGGTCTGGTCGAGACGGGCGACGATTTTGGAACGCGCGCCCCGGTGCCCGAGCATCGCGAATTGCTGGATTGGCTGGCGGTCGATTTCATGGAGCACGGCTGGAGCCAGAAATATCTTATAGAGCAAATTGTGCTCAGCCGCACGTATCAACAACAAAGTCGCGCAACTCCTGAGCAACTCGAGTTAGACCCCAAGAATCGCTGGCTAGCGCGCGGCCCACGCTTTCGCGCCGATGCGGAAGTCATCCGCGACGTAGCCCTCTGCGTCTCCGGGCTGATGACGCATCGCATGGGCGGGCCAGGCGTCATCCCGCCGGTGCCCCAGAATGTACTGGATTACAACTACACCTATCCCAGCTACTGGAAGCCAGCCACGGGTGCCGAGCGCTATCGGCGAACGGTATACGGATTCCGCAAGCGATCGATGCCCGACCCTGTCATGTCTAGCTTGGATGCCCCGTCTGCCGACGCCGCCTGCGCTCAGCGCATTCGCTCGAACACCCCGCTGGCCGCGCTGACCGGCTTAAACGAGACCGTGTTTGTCGAGGCGGCACAGGGGCTGGCACTGCGCATCCTGCGCGAGGCCCCAGAGGATGACTCCGCCCGGGCTCGCCATGGATTCCAGCTCTGTACCTCGCGTCTTCCGACGCCGGCAGAGACCAGCCAGATACTGAAGCTGGTCGAGCAGCAGCGGGAACGCGTGGCCGATGGCTGGCTCGATGCACGCCAGATCACCACGGGCGATCCAGCCAAATTGCCTGAGCTACCTGGTCAAGCTACGCCGCAGGATGCAGCCGTGTGGACTCTGGTCTCGCGCGTGCTACTAAATCTAGATGAGACGATAAGCAAAAATTAAGTGTCGCGACTTGCGCTATGGGTGAGTTCAAAAATAAAGCCGCTGAGTCGTGCTGGCGAGTTCAGCAGCAGTCCCAACGCTTGAAATGAAACCAAGGTAATTTGAATCATGGGAAATCGAAACACGCGTTTAGACCGGCCTGCGCAGAGTCTGCCTGAAGCTGAGTTTCGCCAAATGGCGAGCGAGGTGCGGCGACGCTGGTTTTTGCGCGATTGTGGGATGGGACTGGCCGCCATGGCTGTCGGCACATTGTTGGCTCAAGAGGCCAGCCTCGCGGCACCGGCGGCCGGACGCCTCCTGGCACCTCGCCCACCGCACTTCGCGCCCAAGGCCAAACGCGTGATCTACATGTTCCAAGCTGGCGGGCCGAGCCAACTCGAGTTGTTCGATCCCAAGCCCGAACTGGCCAAACGCGACGGGCAACTTCCACCGGCCGGTCTACTGGATGGCTACCGGGCCGCCTTTATCAATCCGAACTCTGGACTGCTGGGGCCCAAGTT
>JBEBXX010000429.1:0-3495 GCA_040391435.1 Aureliella helgolandensis
GCCGTCGTGGAACTCGATCAGCCCCGGTCCTTGAGTTGGCTCCTGATTGGGCAATTCGGTAGTCATATCGATCTTGAACGGAGACTTGTCCCCGGACAGCTTAAAGGCCGCTTTGTAGAGCTCCTTTTGTTCGGCATCTAGCACCACGATCGTGTTATCGCCGAAGATAACTCGCGAGCCTTTCAGCTCGTTGGCAGCCACAGTGCGACCTTGGTTGACACCGGCGACGATGGTCCATGATCCCGTTAGCCGCTGTACTGCCTCGACCGCGGCGTTGGGTTTGAGCTTAGCGGGACCATCGCTCGTCGCAGTTCTTGCCGCTGGCACTTGACGTTCCTGTGCCACAGCGTGCGCTACGAAATTTCCAGCGGAAGCCCACAGGCCGGCGGCTAGCAGGCACATCATGTGCGTTTTCATGGGTGTCTCTTGGGTTGGGGTTGATTGAGGTCGACGTTGTTACTGCGCGTGCTCAGAACTAAGTTGCACCCACAGTGGCTTGCGCCAGATCCAGGCATGCGGCTTCTCGCACCCCCATTAACGCTCTCGTGCAAGACGACTGCCGCGGCCGATGAATGCGGCACGCGGGCAAGAGTGCTCATACTGCAGGAAACTCGGGCAAGAGCCCGCATGCCGGGGCTAGCCAGCAACGCAAGATAAAGCCGAGTAGACATCACAGTTTGACCTTGGCGTGATGGGAGTCGTCCAGCTTGGGACGCTGGCCGGTGGCGTAGGCTTTGGCCGCATTGAACAGAAACTGAAAGCGATCGATTCCGGAATTCGACCAGTATTCGCCCTGGCTGGCCGTGACGTTAATAAGCGTCAGCCGCGGATCGGACTTGCCTTCCGGAAACCAAACTTTCCAAGATTCGTTCCACAGTTCGTCGATCTTTTGTCGATCGCTGACCACGCGTGCTTGGCCGCTGATCGATACGTACGATCCGCCACCAGACATGGTCACAGCAACTTGCGGATCGGCCGTCAAGTCGTCGACCTTGCCCGAGTGAACGTCGGTCGCAAACCATAGATCGCCGTCATCTTCGAATTGGGCGATAATCATCGGACGTGCGGACAATTTACCGTCCGCACTGCGCGTGACCAGCATGGCCTGGTGAAACTGTTTGCTGATCGCGATGAATTCAGCCACCGTTTCTTGCGAGGTAGATTGGGTCATAATAATCCCGATTCGAATGATTGTTTAGTGCTGAGCAATTCCGCAGGTGATTGCACAGGTGATTGCGGTAGAGCGACCAAGTTAACGCCGTGCGGCTGATTAATGGGTTTGGATTCATTTCAAGGTGAATTGGTTTAGGGAACCGCGGCTAACGCCGTGCGGCTGATCGGGCCAACCGCGGCCAACGCCGCGCGGCTGATCAGCCGCGGGACGCCTAACGACCTATCTATCAGGAGGAAGCTAGCTATGTGCCAGCGTCTACCAGGGCTTGATCTTCCAACCCATGTAGAAGCCGACTGCGAAGACAACCGCGCTGGCTACGACGGGGCGCTTGCGACAGTAGGCACCTACGGAAGTACCGACATCTTCCATGAGCGCTTGAAAGTCTTCGCGTTGGTCGGCGCATTCGGAGGACAATTCCGAACTGCACTCCTCAGACCACGACTGGCCTGGTCGGCTACTCGAACTCTTGCTGGGGCTAGATACTGAACTCGACATGATGAACTCCTGTGGTACGGAATGGAAGTTAACTAAAGTGAGCGACTGTACTGCGAGGTGGAGACCTCGTCATCATTTGCGGAGCTTCCGAGGACACTCTTGAGCCAAGCTAGGTTCTTGGCTAGTTCTGTAGCGCTGCGTTCAAACTGCAGAACCGAGCGTCGAATGGCGCGGACGGACAAGTACACTGTGGCGGCAGCGATCGCGGCTACTAGCAGTCCGACGAGCAACTGCGCTTGCCACGTGTTGAGCGGTGAGATGTCTGCAAGGCAATTTGCGCATCCCATGGCCAACACGGGCAGGCTGGCCAGTGCCGCACAGACACCGACCAGCAGCACCGCTACGGGCCGCGTCATTCTTTTGGCCGCGGCGTGGGCATCGGCCTTGGCTAGCCGAGCCTGCAGTTCGCCCAGTTCGATCAGGTCGCCCAGGACGTTCGCGGCCTGTCCGGCGAACCCGCTGACTGGGCTACGCCGTTTAGGTGCGGTTTCTACTTGCGTCTGGAAATCAGCCATGCCACGGCTCCTCCTAAAATGAAGCCCGCGGCTAGACACGTACCAGGCCGCTGGATCACCAGCTCGCTGGCCTGTTCGGCTAAGCGTCCGCTGGCGATTTTAATTTGTTCACTCACGGGTACATTACCATCGGCCGGACGGTTGACTGGCGTGTAGGCTGTGGGCTTCGGATGGTTCGTCTGTGTTGCGATCATGGTGCACTCCGGCAAATTTGGCTTTGACATAATTCGTCGCGTACTGTTTGAGCATATTGCCTGCCATCGTACCGACGAAGGCCATGGCTCCCGAGGCGATTGACGAGCGCGTCGCCGTCTCTTGGGCGGTGTCTGCATTTGGCGAGGCAGCTTGCGGACTCGGCTGCGGAGCGGTCTTGCCGCGCGAGCGATACATCAGGAAGAAACCTGCCGCGGCTGCCACACCGACGGCCAGCAGTGGTTGTGAGCGGACGTGCTCGCGCCAATCCACCAACCTCTCCGCTTCCGCGTGCATGCGCACCACGTGTCGCTCACTTGCATTGCGAATGGCATTCATCCGCTCGATCAAATCATCGTCGGGGGCGACGTCTGTTCCCGTGTTATCAGGCTGCATGACTCTAGCGCCTACGCGAAAGTGACAGACCACATACCAGACCAAACAGCACACCGGCACCAACGGCAACTGCCAGCGACTCGACAGGCCGCTTGGAAACCGTTTGCACCGCTTGGCGATAGCCTTGCTGAGCGGTCTCTACAGCCCGGCCGTAGTTCTCTTGCAGCGTTTCGCCCGCCGCGCTAGCGTACTGCGCTGCGGCGTCGGAGACTCGGTTATACGTATCCCCTGCGGCCGAACAGCAATCATTGAGAAAGGCGTCGATCTGCTCGCGACTGCGACCGGACTTCTCCTGCAGCAGACCGACCAACTGATCGACGTTCCCCTTGACTCGAGTCAGATCATCGCCGGTGATCTGTCCGAACTCCTTTTTGACCGCTCCCACAATCTGATTCCAACTTCCCTTAATGCGCTCTTGCGAAACCATCGCTCAACTCCTCTATCAAGGCCCGTGGGCTTGCCTGGTGTGAATCGGGCGGCCAACGCTAGCCATCCCCTGCCGAAGCTTAGGAGCAATGTTCGTGCCAAGCTGGCTGGAGTAGCTGCTAGATCTATGGGCAATCGCCAGCCGCGACGGCTCGTAGCGATTGCACCGATCTGCACGGGGCGCATGCCAGCTTCTCGGCGGGCAACTACCTTTTAGCGGGCAACAACCTTTTAGCGGCCAACAACCTTTCAGCGGGCAGTAACCTTTCAGCGGGCAACAACCTTTTAGCGGGCTAG
>JBEBXX010000430.1:0-3487 GCA_040391435.1 Aureliella helgolandensis
TGGGGCAGCAAGTGCTGCGCGGCAACGTCGAGACAGTGTTTTATGCGCAGTGACCCTGTTTGCAGCGCAATTAGCCGCTCTGGCGTTAGCCACGGTTGAATAATTAGCCGTTTTGGCGTTAGCCACGGTTGATTGATCAAACAGGAAACGTATGCGTGGGTGCTTAGGTGCCCCGAAATTGTCCCTCTTCATCGTAGCGAATGAACGAGAACCATAAAAAGACAAAGATGCAGACTGGAAACGTCAACAAAAATACGCTGTGCAAAAACGACATCAGGCTGCCAAAGACTGCCATTGCGATCCATAACCACCAGGTATCTTGCATTAGCGATTTAAATCGTGCCATGTTAACGGCTCTTTGTTCGGTGCTATTCAAAAATGCGCGCGGGTCTTGCGAACCTATCTAAGTCTTTAATTTAACCCCTTGCAGGCGGATGGAACAGGGCATATTTCTCTGCTCCTAGTCGCGCCACTCTCTTGGCAACTTTAACTCTCGCCATCCCGCGGCTCAATACTTCGGCGGTTTAGGGAACTTTCCTTCCGCACAGATACTCCAAGCCTGCGAAATAGAAACCAGTTTGGCATGGATTGGGATAGAGCAATAAATTTAACGCGCGGCGGAATCCCCGCTTCGCCCAGGTGACCGGGGAGGTTTGTAGCGGTATTAACACGCTCAGGTGGGTCCCCGACGCCCTCTTCTGCAGAGTAATTCGTTGAATTTAAAGTCCCTCTAATTACAATCCAACTGACACTGCCCCGTTTCACCAAGCCCCCTACTCTACCCACAGCACCCAACCGACCCGCCTGGTTTTCCTGGCAGAGCGGCTGAATGGGGTGATCTAAGTGAGTTGCGGGGCAAGTATTTGCTACATCCTAGCTACTGCTCATCCAGCATTCCGTCGAGAGGTTCTTACATGGCCATTGGTGGTTCATCCAAATCGCGTAAACTACCTGCACCCAACCGCTTGCAGAAACGACTCGGCGTCCGGCGGGTCTTGCTGGAGACGTTGGAGCCACGCCAACTGTTGGCTGTCGGTCCACAACTGATTGGTATTCAGCCCAACAACGGATCGCTGCTGGAGGAGGGGCAGGTGCTACATTCATCGCCCACTGAACTGGTCTTCCGGTTCAATGACGGCGCGGGCATCGATCCGGCAACGCTAGATGGCATCCGCGTCATTCGCAGCGGCGACGATGGAGTCTTCGAGCGGGCTTCGGTGGCCACCGACTTTAATACGGGCGGGCAGACGCTGGTCGAGTTCTATGCGCAGACTCCTGGACAAGCCGGCAATGGCATCGAGCTGCGATTCACCTCCGTCTCCAGGACCGATTCGCGGGTGCCGATCCTGCGCGTCAACGGCCGAGTGATCGACGTCGAGCTCAATTCCAACCCCGTGTTCAACACGCGCGTGGTAGATTTGCTCCAAGCCTTCGAGCGCAATTCGGGGACGGCGGCAACCAATTTGGTGTTTGCGCTACCGCTGCGCGGCTCACAAACCATAGCCATCGGCAGCAGCACGGACACATCGCGATCGTTGGTGCTCAGCGGTGCCAACTCAGCCAAGGCTTCGACCAATTTTGGGCTGACCAATAATCTAGAAGTGCGCTTTATCGCGCGGGACAGTGGTAGCAATGGTTTAGGCACCACCATCAACGTCACTCGTGCTGACCGCGGCGGGCCTGCGGCGCCGACGATTACCGTCAGTGGCAAGACGATCAACGTGGTCATCAACAGCAATCCACTCAACGCAACCACGGCGCGGCAGTTTGTCGATGCCATCAACGCCGATCCAGCAGCGGCAGCGTTGATCGAAGCCAAGCTGGTCTCGGGACCGGCGTCGACGCGGATCGGTACGCTGGCGACCAGCTATTCGCCGATCACACTCACGGGCGTGACCGACATCGAGATCGTGCCCGGCTACATCGGCTTGGGCGATAGCGATCGCGAAGTCGTACTGCGTTTTGCTGAGCCACTTCCAGATGACGGCTATCGCATCGAGATCTTGGGCCAGGGCGTGCGCACGCTGAAGAACATGGCCGGCGAACCGTTTAACGCGGGTGTCTCGCGGTCGGTGGCCTTCGACTTGCAGTTGGGGGCTCAGGTGCTGTCCGTGGTGCCGCAACCGGTGACTAAGGATCCCACGACCGGTGCGCTGAGCTACGACCGCACACGAGAAATCGACATCTACTTCACCCAAGATGCGCTGCTGGATACTTCGCGCATCGTATCGGTCAACGGACAAACGCTCAGTCAACATATCGCTGCCAATGGCGGCATTCTGTCGTTGCAGAACACCGACACGATCGTCTACACGGCCGGCACCAGATTGCCCGGGGTCCTCGATCCGGCGTTTTATCAGTTGATCAATTCCAAGGGGACGCTCGACACGAGCGACGACAGTCCGGCTGAGTTGCCGATCCTCGTCCGCTACTACCCCAACGCTAACCGAGTCACGCTGCGCTACCGCGAGGATTTGAACACCTACGCGCCAGCCGGCGGTGAATTGCGGTTGCGCGTGGGCACCAATGAATCGCGGCCACTGCCACCAGTTATGGTGGATGGCACCACGGTAGACCCAGCCGACACCTTCACTGGTGCCAAGGACCTCGGGTCGACCTGGACACCCGGCGGAGCCGGCACGCAGTCGGTATTGGTCAACGGTAAAATCCAAAACACCACCCCTACTCCGCTCGATTTCCCCGGCGGCAATGACGAGCCGGGGAACCGCGAGAACCGCTTTCAAGAAAACGTGGTAGCTGGGGCCGACTCCACCAATGGCATCACCACTCAGTTCTACAATTTCCAGGGAGCGATAGGTTCATCGGTCAACGGCACACCGCTCGTCAATGCCATCACCGAGCAACAGAAACAGCGTGTCCGCGAAGTCTTCTCGCTGTATGAGCGTTACCTGGGGATCAAGTTTGTTGAGACCCAGACGCTCGGCCTAACGGTAGCTGTGGGCGATACTCGCGCCGTGCTGCCATTTCCGGATAACGTCGGAGACGGTTCTGCAGGGGTCATCGACATCAATGGTCCTGGAAACATCTATTACGAAGCGGGCATACTAGCCTCCAATTTGCAACTGGCCACTGTGCTGGATATTCAGGATTTCAGCGATTCCAACTTGAACGGTTTTGCCGGCCCATTCCAGCGGGCTGCCATGCAGGGCGTGGGACGACTGTTGGGCTTGGGGCTAGCCGACGAAGTGGCCCAGTTGACCATCCAGTCGTTCGACTCGGCCTTTATCGCACCGGGTGTAGGTACCGAACTGGTCTTGCCCGGTGATGCGGATATCGTACACGGGCAGTATCTGTATCGTCCCGACAGCCGCGACGTCGATCTATATCAGTTCAGCCTGCCGGTGGCGGGCCGCATGTCGATCGAAGCCTTTGCTGAGCGGATGAGCCAAGCCAGCCTGCTCGACTCACACATTCGTCTATATCAGCAGACCAGTCAAGGTTGGGAAGAGATCGCGGCCAACGATGA
>JBEBXX010000431.1:0-3471 GCA_040391435.1 Aureliella helgolandensis
TCCTACGCCAGGTCGCCACAGATGCGCAGGATAGTTCGATCGCCCGCCTGGAGCTGGCCATCGACCTGGCGAACATGGACCGCGATTTGATCGATGGCTTGCTCCGACCGGGTATCTACGAATTGTGGATGGCTGACACCCAAGGCGAGAGGCTGCTGCGCAACTCGGCTCACAATGTGGCGGCCTCTGAGGGCAATCTCGACCGCGTGACCCATGCCGAACTTGAGCAGAAGTTGTCTGGCATTCCCTTGGATATACGCACGGCCGAGGCAGTCAGCGGCGGAGGCTTGAATTCTCCCGAAGCGTCCCACAGCACTTTGCTCATGGCTTGCTTGGCTGGGCTGCTGCTAATCGAACAGTTGCTGGCCTATTCGGCCAGCTACCATGCTCCGCGCAGCGCAGGAGCTCCGGCATGAGTGCATTGAATCTCCGCTTGATGGCTGAAACGCGGGTCATCTATCAGTGGCTCAGAATCGAGCAGCTCGATCAATGGTGGCACTGGTTGGCCCTGGCCGCGGCGATTGTCTTTTGCGCGAGCTTTGTGGTCGTGTGGTACCGACGCGATACGGTCGAACACCACCGCGCTGTGGGCTGGGCGCTCATATTGCTGCGGCTGGCCGCACTGACCGGCTTGCTGCTGTATTTTTTCCAGCTCGATAAGCGCACCGAGCAGCGCGTCGTGCGCGATTCGCGCGTGGCTGTATTGGTCGACACCTCGCTGAGCATGTCCCTGCCCGGCACTCCCTCGCCTATCGGCCTGAGCCACAACGGCACGCGGACCGACGAAGTTGTCGAACTGCTTTCGCAATCTGAATTTTTGCCGGCCCTATCGCAGCAGCATCAATTGTCGATCTATCGCTTTGACCAACTGCCGCGGCCGGCGGTTGTGGGCGCACTGGAAAAACGTGGCGCGGCGGATGCACTGCCCGATCAAGATGCTTCGGAAATGGAGCAAGCACAATTGACTCGCGGACGGCTGTGGATGCTAATCGCCGGCGGCATTGGGATTGTGAGCCTGTTATGCCTGACCGTCGCCCTGGGTGCCCAGCTATGGGGGCTGCGCAATTGGCGTACTGGGAGTTGGCTTTTATTCTCTGGTTCGGCTTTGGCTCTGGTCGCCTTAGCCGTGTCAACCTTGGCGATCGTTCCCAATTCACGCTACCCGCTAGCGGCCTTGTTGGGAGCGGACCTGCCGCCGCTCATCAGCGGCGTTGCCGAGGCCACTCAAGAGCAGCCGTCAGAGCTGGTCTCGCTTCCCAAGAATTGGTCTGACGCCGTGCAGCCCACCGGCAGCGCGACTCATCTGGGAGACGCTCTCAAAGCGGTCTTGGATCGTGAGACCGGCAGCCCGCTAGCCGGCGTGATCGTGCTGACCGATGGCCGAAACAACGCAGGGATCGATCCCCGCCAAGTCATCCCCACAGCGCAGAACATGCGCGTGCCGCTGTACATCGTTGGGCTGGGCTCCGAGCACAGTCCACCCAACCTACAACTGTTAGAACTCGACTTGCCCAAGCGGCTTTATCCGGGCGATCGATTTACGCTGTCGACGCTGATCGGTTCGAGCGGGTTTACAGGTGAGCAGGTAACCGTGCAAATCACTGCGGGTCCCAAGGACGCCAGCCTGGAGAGCCTAGGCATCGAGGCCGAACAGCAGCTCGAGATCCCCGCCGATGGATCGCTCGCCTCGGCTACTTTTGAACTTGAGCCCAAGGCCGTGGGCCAATGGCAGTACGCCGCCCGCGTGCTGCCGCAGCCGAGCGAAAGCAATGTGCGCGATAACGTGCAGGTGGCCGAAATTGAGGTCAGCGAGCGCAAGAATCGCGTGCTCATCGTGGCCGGCGGGCCGACTCGCGAGTACCAGTTTGTGCGCAACTTGCTCTATCGCGATCGCGATGTTGAATCGCACGTGCTGCTGCAAAGCGGAAGTGAGCGCAGCTCCCAAGAAGCGCAGGAGTTGCTAAAGGAGTTCCCCGACGATCGCGCCGAGCTGTCAAAATACGATGCGGTGCTAGCCTTCGATGCAGATTGGAATGCCATCCCGGAGCGGAGCGTCGAAGCGCTGGAAAAGTGGGTGGCCGAACAAGCGGGCGGGTTTCTAATGGTAGCCGGCTCGGTCGAAATGCCTAAATGGATCGCCCGCTCGGCTTCGGGCTCGCGAGCCTCTGCGCTGCGGGCGCTAGCGCCCGTGGTGCTCGATCAACGCGGCAGCAGCTTGCTGGCAGCCGGTCGAGTGGAATCCAGCTCCGCTTGGCCACTGACGATCACCCCCGATGGTCGGCAGACCGACTTTATGTGGCTCAGCGACGATGCCCAGTCGAGCGGCGAATTGTGGAACGATTTCGCCGGCGTCTATAGCTTCTATTCGGCCTACGAACTGAAGCCAGGTGCCAAGGCGCTGGCTCTATTCTCCGATCCCACGGCGGCGGTCGACGGACAACAGCCGATTTATTTAGCCAGTCAATTCTACGGGGCAGGCCGAACAGTATTCCTCGGTGGCGGCGAATTGTGGCGACTGCGAGTGCTGGGTGATCAATACTTCGACCGCTTTTACACCAAGCTGGTCCGTTGGATATCCCAGGGCCGTCTGCTAATGGATTCCGACCGCGGCGTATTGTTGGTCGACCGCGAGCAAGCCACTTTGGGAGAGCAGGTCGTCGTCCGCGCCGTGCTGAAAGATCAGCGGTATGAACCGCTGGTTCAAAGCGAGGTCGTTGCGCGGTTAATCGATGCCCAGGGCCGCAATCTGCCGCTGGTGCTACGCCCCTTGGCCGATGGATCGCAGCCAGGCGTGTACACCGGACAGTTTCCTGTGCAAGTCCCCGGACAGTACACGATACAATTGCAGTTGGGTGGACTGGCCTCCGATGAAGTTCTAACAGCCGCCATCGACGCCAAGATTCCCGCGCGCGAGATGCAACAAAGCCAACGCAACGATGCATTGCTACGGCAGTTGGCCGTCGACACCGGCGGGCATTACTGGACGGGAGTGGCCGCCGCCATGCAGCCTGCGGCAGGACAGTCTGCAAGTGCTGCGTCGCTGGCCAGCAGCTCTGCCGGGCAGCTAGGCGTTGGCCAGCAGGCCACCCCGGCCGGCCCTGCAGACCTAGTTGCACGAATTGCTCCACAAGACCAAGTCGCCTACCTACCCGGCGCGACCGACCACGTGTTTCAACTGCGCTGGCTGGGATGGTTGATGGCATGGATCGCCGGGGCTCTGTCGCTGGAATGGCTCGTGCGCCGCCTACATCGCTTGGCTTAACGGCTGCTGGTAGATAGATATTAGAGACGGGAAAGTTTCCCACCGATCGACTTGAACCGCTAGAATTGATCTAAGAACGCAAGCTGGAAGCTTACGCCACTGGCTGCGTTTGGTAACGCAAGCTGGAAGCTTACGCCACTGGCTGCATTTAGTAACGCAAGCTGGAAGCTTACGCCACCTCGCAAGCTGGAAGCTTACGCCACCGGCTG
>JBEBXX010000432.1:0-3469 GCA_040391435.1 Aureliella helgolandensis
CGTGAGCCCAATCGTACATGGGATAGATGCACCACTTGTCTCCCGTGCGGTGATGATGCGCCCGCAGCACACGGTATAGCACGGGGTCGCGCAGATTTACGTTGGCTGCAGCCATATCGATCTTGGCGCGGAGAGTTCGCGAGCCATCCTCGAAGTCGCCAGCTTTCATGGCTTGGAATAGCTGCAGATTCTCCTCGACCGAGCGCTTGCGATAGGGGCTTTCCTTGCCG
This sequence comes from Aureliella helgolandensis, assembly GCA_040391435.1. Lineage (GTDB taxonomy): Bacteria > Planctomycetota > Planctomycetia > Pirellulales > Pirellulaceae > Aureliella > Aureliella helgolandensis_A. The sequence continues at coordinate 231 of JBEBXX010000432.1, forward strand.
GGTGCGGTCAACGTGCCGCGGTACTCGCGCACCTGATCGCCGCTCAGGTCGCACACGTAGGCTTTGCCCGACTCGATCAACTGCACGGCCCAGTCGAACACCTGGTCGAAGTAGTCCGAGGCATAGTGCAGTCCATCCCACTCGAATCCCAGCCAGCGGACATCCTCCTGGATAGAGTCGACGTACTCCTGCTCCTCTTTGCTGGGGTTGGTATCGTCGAACCGCAAATTGCATGTCCCCGCATAGTGCTGGGCCAAGCCGAAGTTCAGGCAGATGCTCTTGGCGTGTCCGATATGCAGATAGCCGTTGGGCTCTGGCGGAAAGCGAGTTTTGAGAGCACGGCCAGCTAGCTTGGGGAGCTTGAGATCCTTCTCGATCTCTTGTTCGATAAAATTCAGCCGTTCCTTCGGGCTATCGTCGGGAGAAGTCGGGTTTGGCGAGTTATTGTCAGTCGAGTTCATACGATAGTTTCCGCGGCGAATCGGTCATTAAGGCAAACATCCCCAGGGCATCGAATCGGCGTCGTCTAGGCACACTTGCCCGCGTCGCGGCATACGTCGTAATATGGCACTGCTGCCTGTATTCGCTGGCGAACGAGCATGGACGTGCTTCGACGAAAGATCCGATGTCCCCAGGCAACCTGCCATGGTTAAAAAACATGCAGCAGCCTGCAGCGCCTGCATGCTCGCGATTATCGTCGATTCAGCCAGCGATGCTAGCGGGCTGTCGCGTTTGGTTTACTCGCCAGTCGGGTATACTTGACTGAGAAAATGAAACTCGCTTTCCCCACGACCTCGCCTCTCACGAATATGCCCCATGTCCAACGCCAGTAGCCGCCAACGCTACCAAGACTACCTGCACGAGTTGTTTCAGCGGCGCAGCGACAACAAGAAGCAAAGGCGCGGCGATCCCGCAGCCCCGCAGGTTCGACAACGCACGTTTTGGCAACTGCTAGCCGCCTTCTGGCTGCTGTTGGGAAGGCATCGCCGTAGCGTGCTTTTTTCGCTGGCGACACTGACCCTCTCGACGATTCTGGGACTACTGCCGCCAGCCGGGACCAAGTTCGCTATTGATTACGTGTTAACGGTCCCACCACACCCGCTGCCGGATCAACTGGCTGCCTGGTTGCCGGCGGACCTGACTCCGATGGGCCTCTTGGGCTGGATTGCGGGGGCGGTATGCGCGATCACGCTACTGCGGACTGCCATCCACCTATGGGGCCGGTGGTACGCTACCAAGGCGGTCAATTTAGTGCAGTCGGACATTCGGCGGCGGGTCTTCGAACACTCGCTGCACCTGCCACTGCATCGCGTCCAAGCCCTGAAAAGTGGTGGGGCGACCAGTTTGATCCGCGAGGACGCGGGCGGTATTGCCGACTTGATCTTCAACATGCTCTACAATCCTTGGCAAGCCATCATTCAGCTCGTCGGCAGCCTGGTAGTGTTGGTGTTGGTCGACTGGCGTCTAATGCTGGGGGGACTCCTGTTGCTGCCGGTCGTCTGGGTCACGCATCGCACGTGGATTCATCGCGTGCGTCCGCTGTTCAAGGATATTCGCAGCCGCCGCCAACAAATCGATGGGGCCACGACCGAGACCTTCGGCGGCATTCGCGTGGTGCGTACCTTTGCCCGCGACAAGAGCGAATCGGGGCGTTTCACCCGCGCGACCAACCTGCTTGTGCGACAACAATTGATGGTGTGGTGGTCGACGCGCACGATCGAAGTGATTTGGGATGTGCTCATTCCGTTGGCTTCAACCGGACTACTGCTCTACGGCGGTTGGCAGATTTTGCATGACGCGCTGACCCTGGGCGATCTGATGATGTTCTTGGTGTATTTGACGATGTTGTTAGGCCCGATCGCATCGATCGCTTCTAGCGCCATGTCGTTCCAGAATAACTTGGCTGGCCTCGACCGCGTGTTAGATCTGCTCGAAGAGAGCACCGAATCGACCGGCAATCCAGGCGCTATTGAAGTCGCCCAACACGCTGTCGAGGGAGCCATCCGATTTGAGGATGTGAGCTTCCGTTATCCAGGAGCCGACCAGGATGTGCTCCAAGGCATTTCATTCTCGGCGCCGCCGGGTTCCACAGTGGCCCTGGTCGGCCGCAGCGGAGCGGGCAAGACCACGCTGTGCAACTTGGTCGCCCGCTTTTATGAACCGACCGGCGGCCAGATTTGGTTAGACGACCGCAACCTGCAAGACATCCACCTCGATTCGTATCGTCGCCTGTTAGGAGTGGTCGAGCAGGACGTATTTCTATTCGACGGTACCATTCGCGAGAATATTGCCTATGGCCGTCGCGATGCAGATACGCAGCAACTGCGCGCCGCGGCCGAGGCTGCGGCGGCCTGGGAGTTTATCGCCGACCTGCCTCACGGACTCGATACATGGATTGGCGAGCGAGGTGTTAAGCTCAGTGGTGGCCAGCGTCAGCGGTTAACTATCGCCCGCGCCATCTTGGCGGACCCACGCATCCTGATCTTGGATGAAGCCACTAGCAATCTCGACAGCGAGAGCGAGCGACTGATCCAGCGCAGCATGCATCGCTTACTGCGCGGCCGTACCGCCTTTGTGATCGCCCACCGGCTGAGCACGATTACCCATGCCGACTTGATTCTGGTGCTCGACCAGGGGCGCATCGCCGAACAGGGCACGCACGCGGAGCTGCTGCAACAGGGAGGACTCTACCAACGCATGGTAGTCCTGCAGACCGAGGGATTCGCAGACATGAATAGTTCAGGGCTTACACACCGCGACCCTCAGGTCACAGACATTGGTGCCAGTGGGGCCAGTTTTTAGAAGTCCGCCCGCTTGTTGGAAAAACGAATAGGCGTCAGCTCGCGCCAAATAATCACTCGCGTCTAGCTGCAGGTCGGCAGCGCGGGCGATAACGCCCGCATCGAAATACGCGCCGGCCGCATCGGTCGGCCCATCTTCGCCATCGCTACCGCCACTAAGAAATACGATCTCAGCGGCCGGGCCCACGCGACTTGAGCTCGTCGACCGCTGCGCATGGCGGGCTTGATATTCGCGCATGACGGCCAGCGTCAAATGTTGGTTGCGTCCCCCCTGCCCCGCTGATTCAGGCAGTTTCACCGTCGGCTCACCACCGCTGATCCAGCAGTCGATCTGCTGTTGGCCGGCGAGTTGCACGAGGGCGTCGGTCGCCTGGCGAGCTACTTGCAGCACGTCACCCTCGACGCAGCGGGCGCTTTGCATAACGTAGCGATAGCCCA
>JBEBXX010000433.1:0-3460 GCA_040391435.1 Aureliella helgolandensis
CCACGATCTGTTCGACCAGTGCGTGGTCGACGAGCAGCAAATCGGTCTCCTGCGGCGCAAGCTCACGATATCTGTCTGCGTATTTGCGATCGAGCAGGATGCTCCGCACGGCGTATTTGCTGTGCACCAAACTTTCAACCGACAGCGGACCCTCAGCAATGAACTGGCCACTGAGCTCCGTCCAGTTGCGATTGCGGATTTCGCGAAAGGGCTCCAGCCGGCTATCTTCGATTGAATCGATACTATACTCGGGCACGTCGTCAAACCTTCGCGCTTGGCGTGGCATGTTCTTCATGCGTGGCTTTGCCGAGTTCTTCGACCAGCAGTTTGGCACGTCCCGAATCGAGAGCTTGCTGCACGAGCTGCGCGCAGTTGCGCAGGTCGGGATGTATGCCGGCGACCCACAAGCCGGCGGCGGCGTTGAGTACCACCACGTCGCGACGAGCCCCAGTTTCTCCGTCGAGCACGCTGCGGATGCAAGCCGCGCTGGCTGCCGGGTCATCTGCGAACAAGTCGTCGCGCGACGCGCGGCGCAGTCCGAAGTCTTCGGGGCTCCACCGATGTTCAACGATTGCCTGCGGCGTGACCTCCAACACGACTGTCGAGGTGCTCAGGCTGATCTCGTCGACTCCGTCGATTCCGCGGACCACCAGCGACCGCTGGCTGCCCAGTTGCTGCAGAGCCTCGGCCATGGGGCGCTGCATGTCTTCGGAGCCGACTCCGAGAACTTGCCGATCCGCGCCGGCTGGGTTGGCCAAAGGTCCCAAGCGGTTGAAGATAGTCGGGCGGGCAATTTCGCGCCGTGCCGGCCCGACGTGCCGCATCGCGGGATGGAAATGGGGTGCGAAACAGAAGCAGATTCCCAGTCGGTCCAGGCTGGCTGTGACCGTAGCTGGGCTAGCTTCGAGGTTGATGCCCAGTTCGGCCAGCACATCGGCCGAGCCGGTGGAGCTGGTGATTTTACGATTTCCATGTTTGGCTACCGGCACGCCGCAGGCGGCGATGGCGATGGCTGCCGCCGTGCTGATATTAAAGGTTTTGGCCCCATCGCCGCCGGTTCCGCAGGTGTCCAGCAGCGGCCGCCGCTGGCTGTGGACGATGAGCATCGAATCGCGCAGGGCCCGAGCCGCTCCGACCAGCTCCTCTACCGTCTCCCCCTTTTCGCACAGCGCGACAAGGCACTCTACGATCGTCGACTGCTCCGCCTGACCGCTCAGCAGCCAAGCCATCATTTGCCGCATCTGTCCGCTGGAAAGGTGCTGGCGAGATTGGAGAGAAGCCTGAATTGAGGTAAGATCTGCTGTTTGCACGCGGGGCAGCCTGTCGACAGAGGAGAGAAAGGGGCATTGTAACCCATCCCCTCATGGGTCGCCAAGACTTTACACTAGCTCCTCAACACCTGCCTGCTCAGGAAGTAACGATGGCACGCAAGATAATCATTGATTGTGATCCTGGAATCGACGATGCGGTCGCATTGGCGCTAGCCCTGTTCGATCCGCGTTTGGAAGTGGTAGCCATTACGGCTTGCGCCGGCACCGTCGACGCTGAACAGGCCACTCAGAATGTGCACGCCCTGGTCGAACGCCTCGATCCGCCCAAAATTCCGCGGATCGGTTCGGCGCTCAATCCCGAATCCGGGGCGGCCGTTTCCAACGGCACGCTGCTGCATGGCGAAGGCGGCCTCGGCAATCTGCAGTGGACGCCGGTCTCCCGTCAGCACTCGCTGACCAGCGATAAGCTAATCGCGGACATTCTGCGGGCCGATCCCGGCGCGGTGAGCATCGTGTGCATGGGGCCACTGACGGGTGTGGCTAAGGCGATGGGCCGCGATCCGGCAATCATCCGCATGGTGGATCGGATCATTATGGCCGGCGGATCCGCCAGCGGGACCGGCAATATTACACCCTGCGCCGAATTCAATATGCACTTCGATCCCGTCAGCGCCCAAACCGTGTTCCGCTCGGCCACTACCAAGAGCCTCATTCCACTGGAGATCGCGCGGGAGCTGCGTTTTGGCTTCGAGTTGGTTGAAAAATTGCCACCCAAATACACCAAGGTCGGCTCTGTGCTGGGCGAGGTCGTGCCTTATCTATGCCGCGCAGTGCGGCAACATCTGGGCCAGGAGATGATCGACCTGCACGCAGTACTGCCTATTTTGATGCTGGTCGAGCCCATGTTGTTTGAGTGGGAGGAGATGGCCGGAGAGGTGGAAGTCGGCGGTGAACTGTCGCGCGGAGCCACCATCTTCGATCGACGCTCCCCCCGGCAATGGCGCACCAACATGGAAGTAGCCGTGGCAATCGACAAACAATCTGCCTACGATGCATTCTACAACTGCCTGAAATACGCCGCCCACGGTGGCTAATCTGCGATAACTTTCCGCCGAATTTCCAGTCCAGCTAGATCTGTTCTCCGGTTCTGAGGGTTTAGCCGGCGGGCATCGGAGTGCTCTGTAGAATTTCCCGGCCTCCGTTAGTGCCGATGAATGCCCGGCCGCAAGCCAGATGCACCGCGAAGTCGGGATGAATACAGCAATTCAGTATGGAGCCGATTAATTTGAACTCGCTTAATTTGAACTCGCTTAATTTGGAGTCGCGTAATTTGGAATCGCGTAATTTGGAGTCGCTGTGGCTTAGTCGCTTGGTGCGTGTGCAGGCGATAGCCTTGAGTTTATTCGCGAGCCTGCTGCTTTCAACGGCCAACAGCGCTGACCCCGACGCGGTGCAGCCATTGGCTAGCCCTTCGGCGCAGCCCACCGCAGTTGTGGACTTTCAGAGGGTTATGGCCGACTTCGAACTGAGCAACAACTACGGCAAGCCGGTCGCCCTGCGCGAGTTCTCCGACCGGCCAATCGTGGTGCTGGCCTTTTTAGGTACCCAGTGTCCACTGGCTAAACTCTATGGTCCGCGACTGAATGAACTGCAGGAAAAGTACGCGCAGCAGGGCGTTGTGGTGCTGGGCATCAACTCGAATAAGCAGGACAGCCTGACTGACCTGACCCATTATGTCCATCGCCACCATATCGCTTATCCGATGCTCAAGGATGTGGCTAATCGCCTGGCTGACGCGCTGGGGGCGAGTCGAACTCCCGAAGTATTCGTGCTCGACGATCAGCGGCAGGTGCGCTATCACGGCCGCATCGACGATCAGTACGGCGGGGGCGGATCGCGCCTGCAACCCACGCGTAGCGACCTAGCTGAGGCGATCGACGAGCTACTGGCGGACCGGCCGGTTAGTCAGCCTGAAACGCGGGCCGTAGGTTGCTTTATCGGCCGCGTCAGGCCGGTGCAGGCTGCGGGCGAGGTGACATTCAATAAGCACATTGCCCCGATTTTCAATGCGCACTGCGTGCAGTGCCATCGCGCCGGAGAGATTGGTCCCTTTACACTGAGCAGCTACCATGACGTGCTGGGGTGGGAGGATACTCTTTTGGAAGTCATCGCCGACAACCGCATGCCTC
>JBEBXX010000434.1:0-3450 GCA_040391435.1 Aureliella helgolandensis
TGGGCCAGCCCCTGCAGGGTTGTTCGATCCGTTGCGTCCATCACTGGCGCTCCCGTATAGGGCCTGCCGCAGAGAGACTGCTGTCCCATGACTTTAAGTAACTTGCGACTACTGACCGAAGCCACCGACCATGCGCTGGCTTGGACTGGACCGATAGTGGCCCAGCTCGTGGCACAAGCCGCTCCGGCGGCCGAAGATCAGGCCGCGCCTGGCGGGCTGCTGGAGTTCTTCGCCAGCCCTCTAAATTTGATTTTAATTAGTGCAATACTGTTCATGTTCCTGGTGGCGCGCCCGCAACAAAAAGCGCGGCAAAAGCAGGAACAAGCGCAAGCTGAACTTAAAAAGAATGATCGCATCGTGACTCACAGCGGAATCCACGGGATCGTTGTGCTGCTGCAAGACGGCTTGGTAACGATTCGCATCGACGAAAACTCGGGCGCGCGGATGACTATCAACCGAGATTCGATCGCTACGATTACCCCCTCTGAAACCAAAGAGTAGTCGCATCCCGAGTCGGGATTCGGCTACACCCACTCAATAGAATTGACTCCCCCCTCCGCAAGGACATTCAATGGACGGTGTTTCCATTTCGCAGTTGCTTTCAAACTCTCTGATATTGGCTCAGTCGGCAACGATTGGACAAGGGGTCGACACAGCCGCTGGTACAGCGCAAGGCGCGGCTGCCTGGGGGATATACGCTTATGGCGTACTATTCGTGCTGGGGATCTTCGTGTTCCCATTCATAATCAGCCGGCTGATCGCCAACGCCTTGCGGATGCCGGCGCATTCGTTCCGCTTGGGCGTGATGATTGCTGCCATCTCGGGCGGGCTGCTGTTCGCCTGGGGAAACAATTTCAGGATCCCGCTCGGCCCCGACTTCTCTGGCGGCACCAACTTAGTCTACGACATCGTGCCGGACGAAAATGGCGATACCATCGACGCCGGTTCGCTCTCCACGGCCTTGAGCGATCGTATCAATCCGTCGGGAACGAAAGAAATCACCATTCGCCCACGTGGCGAATCTCAGATCGAAATCACCGTTCCCAACGTGGACGAATTCGAACTGAAAAACATCAAGGACCTGCTGAAGAATTCCGGCCAATTGGAATTCCGCATCGTGGCCAACACGCGCGATCACCAAGACATTATCGCTCTGGCTCGGCAGCAGGCGGAGAGCAATACCATCCCTAAGGCGACAGTTGTCGATGGCGAAGGCAATACGGTGGGTCTGTGGTACACCGTGGGCCGCAAGCTAGAAAAAGTTGAGGGTGTCTATCCGCTGCAAACGCCCGTGCTGGGTGATACGCTGCGCGATTCCGATACAGGCAAGATACTCAGCGTTCCGCAACTGAACGTAAATGAAGATGATTACGCGCTTGAGAAGTGGATGGTTCGCAACGGAATCGAAAACGTCGACGTCTTGATGGCGACCGAGATGTTGGGCCAACCCTACGCCGTAGTGACTGGCGACGACCTAGCCTCGGCGCAGACCGGCTTTGAGAAGACGGGCCAGCCCGTCGTCGAATTTCGCTTAAATAGCAATGGTGCCACCAAGATGCTGGCCATGACTTCGCGAAATATCCCCGAAGGTGAATTCCACCGCCGCATGGCGATCATCATGGACAAGAAAGTCCTATCGGCTCCGAATTTGAATTCGCCAATTAGCAACAGCGGTCAGATCAGTGGTAGATTTACTAAAAAAGAAGTCGAGTTCTTAGTAACCATCCTGCGTTCGGGCCGCTTGCCCGCCACGCTGAGCGAAGAACCGGCCAGCGAAAACCGCGTGGGTGCCGGACTAGGGGCCACCGCAGTACGCAATGGAACCACGGCCTCGATAGGGGCCGTAGTCGCCACTTTTTTAGTCATTTTGCTGTACTACCGTTTTGCCGGTGTCGTGGCGGCGCTGACCCTGCTGATCAACGGCCTGCTCATCTTCGGCATCATGATCTTCATCCAGCAACCGCTGACACTCCCCGGTCTGGCCGGCTTGGTGCTCACCATAGGCATGTCGGTCGATGCGAACGTACTCATTTTTGAGCGCATTCGAGAGGAAAAAGAAAAGGGCGCTGCTCCGCGAATGGCGATTCGCAACGGTTTTGACCGGGCTTTCACCACCATTTTAGACTCCAACCTAACCACGGTCATCGCGGCTATCGTGCTTTACTGGATCGGAACCGATCAAGTTCGCGGATTTGCGGTGGCTCTGATTATCGGTATCGCCACCAGTATGTTCACCGCCACTTTCTGTGCGCGAATCATGTTTGAGATTGCCGAGAAGCGCAAGTTTGCCAACTTGTCGATGTCCGATGGCGTCGGCTGGTTGAAGAAATCGATCGTCGGCGACCGCGATTTGAATATCATGGGCTGGCGCAACGTGTGTGTGTCCCTGTCGGGCATCGCCATTGTGGTCAGCTTAGGGTTGGCAACCTTCCGCGGTAAGGAGCTGCTCAGCCTCGACTTCACGGGCGGTACTGGAGTTATCTTCCAACTTGAAGACGCCGTTCCAGTTGACCAACTACGCGATCTGACCAAAGAGATTTTGGCGGAGGATCAAGAGGGAAATCCGGTCCAATCGACACTGGTGCGAGTCGAAAAGGAACCGAAGGATACGGTCTATTCGCTCGTCACGTCGATCCACGACGTCAAGTATTTGTCGCAGTCTCTGCTGGATGGCTTTGCCAAAAACCAATCAGCCAACTTGGTGACTTACCGAGTGCGGGTGTTGAAGGACAAACCGATCAGCACCTCCAGTTCCCGTGTGCGCACTCAGGAGCGGACGGTACGTGTTGTAGCCTACCAACAGGAAGCGGCGGACGCCCAGTCCAGCGACGCGGCGACATCAAGCGACGCGGCGACATCAAGCGACGCGGCGACATCAAGCGACGCGCCAGCGGAAACGACGCCGAGCCAAGCGGAGCCAGCGGAACCTGCCACGGCCGCGCCGACCGGCGAAGATGCTACCGATGCTGCACCGGAACTCAGCGCTGCGGCGGAAGCGGGCGATTCCCAACCGGCTGCCTCTGGAGCGGACTCGGCGAACAACGATGAGCCGAATGAGCCCGCGCGGCCGATGACGCAACTCGTGCTGGAATTTAGCAGCAGCAATGCGGATGACCCGAATGTGGCGTCGGATGACAAGGGAGCCAAGATCGATGGACCTACGCTGCGTCAGCAATTGATCGACGCCGCCAAGACGGTGGGTATCGAACTCAACCCGCAGCAGCTCGAAGTGGCTCCCGAGCCGTTGCCTGCCGACTGGCGCAGCGAGGATGCCGTTGGCTATTCCACCTGGTCGGTCAATCTGCCGCTCGACCAAGCTGGTGCCGATGCCGTCGCCGCCCAGTTGACCCGAGAAATGGAGAGTCAACCCAAGTGGCTTTCGCTCAGTCAAATCGGAACCCGCGTGGCCAATGAGATGCAGCAGCGGGCCATCGGTGCGGTCCTGTTGAG
>JBEBXX010000435.1:0-3448 GCA_040391435.1 Aureliella helgolandensis
GGATGATCGATCAGCCCGACCATATGACACCCTACCGCGTGCACGGCGGCGTGATTTAGCGCTGAGGCTACCGCTGGCTGTGGTTACTGATCTGTGATCTCTACCAGGCGTGCCGCCTTGCAGCGAGCTCGATGAGCAGAGTGGTCCCGAGTTGCTGCGCAAGCGACTCGGGGCGACCGTGCATTGGCTAGCCGGCTGGCGCTCAGAACTCCAGGTCACGCCGTTGCTCGACCAGGATCAAGTTGCCGCGGACCTCAACGACGCGGACCGGAGTGCCTTCGTCGATCATTTGGCCAGTGCCCACCACTGCCACTACGTCGCGCCCAAATTGGGCTTTGCCAGACGGGTTCAGTCGAGTGGTGGTCACACCGTCTTGGCCAAGTAGATGTTCGCGATGCACGATGGCTTCACGCGCATCGAGTGCGCCGATGTCCTCGGTGCCGGCTGGGTCAAGCGTGACCCACCGCAGCAGCGGACTGCTTTCGATATGGCGGTGCATGAACAATAGCCCCACCATGCCCGCCAGCGCCATGCACGAGACCCAGAACATATTGGAGGCGACTAGCCCCAGCTCGGCTGACGTGGTCGGCCAGATAAAGGTCTGACTGGCTAGCACCACGGAAACCAGCAGCATCAGCAGGCCGCCGATGCCGAAGACGCCGAAGCCGGGCAGTACGAACAATTCGACCGCTAGTGCGATCAGGCCGCCGACGAACAGCAGGACTTCTAAGGCTTCGACGTTTCCATTGAGTCCTTCGATCCAAAAGAAGCCCAGGAAACACAGGCCGGCCAAGAGACCGCCGATGCTGATACCTGGGCTGCCCAGTTCCAGCATAAGTGCAAAAAAGCCGATGGTGAGCAGTAGCCGCGGTAGCCAGCTCTGAGCCAACACGCGCTGAATCGTCGCATCCAGCCAAGGCTGGCTCAGCTCAGCGGGCATTTTATCGATTCCCAAGCGACTGAGCGCCAGTCCACTGCTATCGTCGATGGAATCCACCAAGCGATAGCGCAGAACAACCTCCTTGGACAGCGGTCCGCCGCCGGCCACGCGCTGCTTCACGAGCCATTGCTGCGCGTCGGCCTGCTGGTTGAGCTGCCAATCAGCGAAGATCGCTCGCTGGCCCGATTCCTGATGCACGTACTCGTTGACAACGACGTTGGCATCGACCAAGGTGGACAACAGCGATAGCGGGCGGCCGGCAGCCGCGGCTAAATCGCCTAACACCAAACGCGCCGTGGCTGCGCGGCCTAGATCTTTGCCAGCGTTGGCAGCGAGCTGCTCGGCGTTAGGAGCGTCGCGTTGTCCCCTGCCCTGCTCGCCTGCCGGGACTCGCGGCGAGCTCAGTTCGGCCGACGATAGCATGACCGCTTCGTCGCATGCCAACGGGATGAGCGCCGCGGGTCCGCTGAGCGGCTGAGCAATGACGCCGAGCGTGTAGATTTCGTTCGAATCGAGGTCGGCAATGTAGCTGGCCAGCCGAGAAGCGGTGGTGAAGTCGCGGGTGGTGTGGCTTAGTTCGATCATCAACAAGTTGAGCTGTTGTTGGTCGATCGCTCCGCGAATTGCGCGAATGATCTGATTGGCGCGAGCCGAATTGATTTCGCCCGAGAGGACCAGTCGCACGGGCCGCCAATCGCGGGGCAGTTGCTGACTGGTGCGCAGCGTGCCGCGCAGGTCGAGCGCCGCGCTCAGCTCGCTGGGGTCGTCGACTGTGCGAGCAATCCACCGCCGGTTGCGCATCTGCTGGCCACTGAACTGGGCCAATCCGCCGCCCGGCCACAGGGTTTCTTCGCGGAGGACCTCGCCCGCGTCGCGTCGCTTGGTAGCCTGGGCTCGATCGGCTACCAGTGTGCCGCCATTGACCAATTCCAGCAGGTAGACCTCGGCGGTAGCGTCGAGCATGGCCATGACGGCAGGGGCCGGCAGCGTGGCCCGCCGCGAGACGACGTCGCGATAAGCGCCTTCGATGGAGGCGTCGAGCGGTTCGTCAATGGCCGCGCGCCCTAACTCTGCTGAACTGGACGCCAGGATCTCCTCGCAGGCTAGCACTGGCAGCACGGCGTGCCCCACCACGCTTTCCGGCAAGTAGGCTACCAGTCGCACGCGAGCGCCTTCGGGGCTGGTCATATACCGCGCCAGCGAAAGGCAGCGTTCAAACTGACTGCCACGCGAGCTTAGGCCCGGTTGGTCCGCACCCTCAGCCTGATTGACAACTTGATTGTCGATGCCGGCTGCCATGAAACGCAGGACCACGACCGGGCGCTGGGCTGCATCGCGATTGGCATCCGCGATGCGGCGAATCTGCCGCTTGACGAGCTCATCGCGGTCGCCGACCAGCGGCAGTTGCACGTCGACGATGTAGCCACTCCGCTCTGAATCCGCCTGCGGCGAACCGGCAACGGCAGGGGAAGAGCTTTTATCAGCGTTTCTGTCAGCGTTTCTGTCGCCGCTTGTGGCGGTCGCAGGTGCTGCCGATTCGGGGGCGGAATCGAGTTGGCTAGCCGAGTCGACGCGTTGGCTGTCCAGCGGCTGAGCCCGCAGGCCGGGCTGGGTAACGGCGAGCCACAGGGCGAATAGCCCGGCGACCCACACGCAGGCGCATGCCGCATGTCGAGTCCTGGATGTTTTGCGAAATTCGACGAAGTACATGCGCAATTCCCTTGTTAGGCGTAGCCCATGTGAGGTGTAGCCCCGTTGGCCAGGCGGAAGTTGGCAGCCACACCGATGCCGTTCCAAACAAACTGTCTGGGGCTGGGTGACTGCCCCTATTCTATTCTGACGCGAGCGACCGTGGTTGTCAGCGCATGCCGAAAAGTGGGGGAGGATTATCTGGCTCGCTGCACCGCCCTTGGCCGAGCCGTCGCCTGCGCAGGCCGCGATCGTCAAATGCTGAAGAGGATTCGCGGGCAGCGAGTGAGCTCTTTGTAGTGCTACGACTTGTCGTAGCTTTAAAGTTCGCTGGCCCCGCCCCACATTAAACGGTAAGCGATCACCCCCGGGCTGCGCAGAACCCTCTTTGTGACTCCACTACGCAACTGCGAACTCTACGTAAAAAAATAGTAGCGTCGAGCGAATACAGGCAGAAGCTTATACGTGGCCCAGAAGACCTTCTTAACGTTTGACTTAACTGGAATGTTCGTCCAGTCACACGAATCGTCCAATGCTGAAGAGGATTTGCGGGCAGCGAGTGAGCTCTTTGTAGTGCTACGACTTGTCGTAGCTTTAGAGTTCGCTGGCCCCGCCTCACATTAAACGGTAAGCGATCACCCCCGGGCAGCGAAGAACCCTCTTTGTGACTCCACTACGCAACTGCGAACTCTGCGTAAAAGATAGTAGCATCGAGCGAATACAGGCAGAAGCTTTTGCGCGGTCCCGAAAACCTTCTTAACGTTTGACTTTCCGTACGATCCAGCCACCGCCAAAGCTACGACCAGTCGCAGCACTACA
>JBEBXX010000436.1:0-3446 GCA_040391435.1 Aureliella helgolandensis
CATGCTGACGTCGATCGTCGTTTGAAAGCCATTTAAATTGGCTTGATAGAATAGCTCGCGGTCGCTGTAGGCCCCGTTGGTAACTAGGATGTCGATTCCCCCGTGCCGCTCGCTGGCCGCTTGGACCAGCTTGTGCACAGCCTCTTGATCGCTGACATCTGCCGGGGCCGCTTCGGCGCTACCGCCCACCGAGGCGATCTGCTCGATGACATCGTCCGCTGGCAGAATGTCGTTGACCAGTACGTGTGCGCCGGCGCGGGCGAGTTCGACCGCGGTGGCCGCGCCAATGCCACGCGCGGCACCCGTTACCAAAGCGATCCGGCCAGTTAAAAGTTGCGAGGTCATCCGGGGTGTCCTTTCGTGATGTCTGCTTACTTGCGTCTTTTCTTAGATTTCTTTTCGGCTGTCGGTGCGTGCGTAATAAAGCGATGACCGGTGCGAGCGACGAAGACATCCTCCAGGCTGGGCTGGCCCAGGGTCAGCGAGCCGATGCGCTCACCAAACTCCTGCGACAGCGGGGCGACCCACTTAGCACCTTCGGCGGTGGCCACGCGCAATTGCCCGTCAACCTGTTGCACTTGCAGTTCGTGGTCTTGCAGCCATGACATGACGGCCGCTTTATCCGAAGTTTGAATGCTCAGGACTTGTGCGCCAAGCTGCTGGCGCAATTCGCCAGGCGGCCCAATTGCGACCGTCGCGCCCTGATGCAGGATGGCGATGCGGTCTGCTTTGTCGGCTTCCTCGAGCAGGTGCGTGGTCATCAAGACCGTCACCCCGCTGGCTTGCTGCAGCTCTTTGAGCGTATGCCATAGATCCAGCCGCGAGGCGGGATCCAGACCGGTGCTCGGTTCGTCCATCAGCAGCAGACGCGGCCGGTGCAAGATAACCTTGGCCAATTCGACCCGCCGCTTCAGTCCACCGGAGAGCTGTTCGGTAGGTGTCTTCAGGCGATCCTCCAGGCCGAGTTGTGCCACGACTTGGCTCTTGCGCGAGCGCAGTTGAGTGCCCGAGAGACCGTACAGTGCGGCTTGGAAATCGATGTTCTCAGAGACGGTTAGCTTGGGGTCGAGGCTGGGCGACTGAAAGACCACACCCAGCGCAGCGCGGACAGCCGCCTTGTCCAGCCGGACCGATTGGCCGAAGACCAGCAGTTCTCCCTCCTGCAATTTAGCCAGGGTGCTGATCAGCCGGAACAACGTGGTCTTGCCACTGCCGTTGGGGCCGAGCAGCGCAAAGATCTCGCCCGCATTGACTTGCAGGTCCAGCTCGCGCAGCGCAACATGCTGGCCATAGCGGTAGGAAACAGACTGAGCCTCAAGTGCGGCTGCGGAATCCGAGCCGGTGGAGCGACTCGTGGAGCTGTGTAAATTCATGGGCACGGGCAAATTAGACCAACCAGGTAGAGAGCAGAATTAGAAGCATCGTCAGTGGTAGATGGAGCAGGCTGACGTGCAACATCTTGCGCGCAGTTTGTTTAGTGGGTTGCCGGACGAAACGCCAAGCGGCTTGCGTCTGCCACAGAGCCACCGCCACGGCCGCAAACGACAGCACACTGCCGACCAATCCGTCCGGCGGCACGGCCAACACGGCCAAGGCAATCAACGCGAAAGAACCTAGCATAGCGTGTAGAGCGGTGCCCAGGCCGGTGCGATCTGAGTTTGTGATCATTTTGTAGCCCGCCGCCTCGTACTGCTCACGGTACATGTAAGCGATCGCCATGAAGTGCGGCAATTGCCAAGCCACCACCACGCCCAATAGAATCCACGCACGCACGTCCAGCAGAGAGCCCTCGGCGGCGGTCCAGCCCATCCACACCGGCAAAGCTCCCGGGAGCGTGCCCACCAACGTGTTGGTCCAGTTGATCATCTTCAGCGGCGTGTAGACCCATACGTAAAGTCCCCAAGTGGCCAGCCCCATCCACATCGTGGCCGCGTTGACCAGCAGCAACAGATACAGGCTGCCGATGATGACCAGCAACCAACCCATCCAGCCCGCTTGGCTGGATGCAATGCGGCCGCTGGGAAGTGGGCGTTTGCACGTCCGCGCCATCACGCGATCGCGATCTTTTTCAATCCACTGATTCATCACGCTGGCGCTGGCCGCAACCATGGCCGTGCCCAGGCAGGTATGCACAACAACCAACAAACCCACCGAACCGCCCGCGACCACCATGCCCATGACGGCAGTCAACAGGATCATGATCAAGATGCGCGGCTTGGTCAGCTCCAGGTACTGGGCCACTTGAGCGTAAAACCGAGGTGCAGCGGTGGGGTGCATGACGCGATCCGTGAGAGGCAATGTAGATTAATCTTTATAAAGTGCCGCAGTCGCCAGACCGCGGGCAGGTAACTCGTTGAACGTAACGCACGCGCCAAGCTCGAACCGCCACTAGGCTGGCCAAGCAGATAATCAGCGAGCCAGTTGCCATGTGTGCCGTGATGATCATATTCTCCCAGTAGCCTTTGGCATGGATGGTATAGTCAGCTAGTCCTGGGAGCAATTCCGGCCAGGGGAGAGCATATTTTACGATCCAGGTGCTAATCCCCAAGCCGACTTGCACCAGCACCAGCAATAGCAACAGTCCGGCCGGTCGGCGAATTTTCGGCGCAGGCTGGCGTCCAAATAGAGCAAAACCTGCCAAACACAGCGTCAGCAGCCCTACCACGGCTGCCAAGCTCAGATGTGTGTGCACAAAGCCCAGGAAGGTGGTGGATCGAACCACCGCAGTCAC
The DNA here is from genome assembly GCA_040391435.1 of Aureliella helgolandensis. GTDB lineage: Bacteria > Planctomycetota > Planctomycetia > Pirellulales > Pirellulaceae > Aureliella > Aureliella helgolandensis_A. The sequence continues at coordinate 2,732 of JBEBXX010000436.1, forward strand.
ATGCCTTAATTGTGCCCCTAAAATGAGCTGTGTATAGCTGGCTAGCACCAAAAGCGTAGCCGTCCAGGCAAGACCTGGACTGATATGGCGTGGAGTAGAATGGCGTGGAGTAGAATGGCGTGGAGTAGAATGGCGTGGAGTAGAATGCTGCGCAGCCCGGCTGGTCACCTTCTGCGCCGCTTGGCTGTAGCCTCCAAGCAGCCACCACCGAGAGCTCATAGCCGCCGTCACCGTAGCGATGGCGAAAAACAGCGGGCCGGTGCAGCCATGGATCATGGCAAAAGTCCGCTGGTCAAGCACCACGCGGGCTCCACCTAAAGCGCCCTGAGCGATGACCGCGAGCAGCACAAAAATGCACCACCAGCCAAACCATGCCCGACTGTCCCAGCGAAACGCGGCTATCACCAAGCCGATCGACAAGAAGCCTGCTAAAGTTCCTAGCAGCCGGTGGCTGTGCTCAACCAGCAGATCAAACGGCCCGAATAACCAAGTCGATGCGGGATAGGCGAACATGTTCCAGCCGTAGGTAGCCGGCCAGTCCGGAACCGCCATACCGGCGTCGTAAGTCGTTACCAAGCCGCCAACCCAGATGAGTGGAAAAACGGCGATCGTTAACGCCACGGCCAGTCCATGCACCAGTCGGCTGTAGTGGACCGCCGAGACTGGACGGTCGGTTGATTCGCGCAGTTGCTGATCGGCCCGTTGCTGATCGGCC
>JBEBXX010000437.1:0-3441 GCA_040391435.1 Aureliella helgolandensis
AGCCGGGTTTTGAGGATCAGCCTGTCGCAGCTTGTCAAAGGCCGTGGCGGCTGCAGCATGCTCACCCTGTTGCAGCAGAGCTTCGGCTGCCACGGCTGCCACGTCGTTGCGCAGAGGGTTTTGCGGAAAGCGGCTGAGGAACAGCTCTGCCCACTTGCGAGCCTCCGGAAGTTTGCCCCCCTGCAGCGCCGCAAAGGCAGCATTGTAAGCTGCGCGAGGTGCCAGCGCATTGTCGGGATGTGCGGTGACGATTTTTCCGTAGGCCTCACGCGCTTTGTCTAGTTCGTTAGGCTGCGCGTAGAGCGCATCGGCATAGTCCATCTGCAGATTAACCGTGTTTAGATCATCGGCTGCCCAACCCAGGGCGTCGCTGGCGACCTGCTGCGCTTCGGCTGGCTTGTTCTGCCGCAACAGGATGATAGCCATCCAGTGCGCCGCTTCCAGGGCTTGTGCGTCCTTGCCAGGCAGCACCTGATTGAACTTCTCCAACGCTAGATCGTATTGACCATCTTTGTACAGCAATTGGCCCAGGGACAGCGCCGCGGTGGAGGCGTGTTTGGAATTGGGGAACTGTTGCAGCAGGGCCGTGTATTTGTCGATGGCCTCTTGATTTTTATCTTGCATCGAGGCCGCGTAAGCCAGGCGCAGCAGCGCATAGTCGCTCATCTTGCCAGTCTCGCCATCGACCACCTCGGCCAGCAACTTAGCCGCTTCCTCTGGCTTGGCCTGCTTGAGCAGCAAGTCGGACAAGCGGACGCGCACCTCACCCGCCAAAGGTTGCTTGGGAAATTCGGTCAAATATTGGCTGTAGCGTTTCGTAGCTTTGTCGTCCTGCTGCAACTCTTCATTAGCGACCGCCAGCGCGTACAATCCGCCCGGCCGCAGCGTCGATTTCTGCAGCGCCGGCGTATCCAACAGCTTTTGATAGTAGGGTATCGATTTGGCTACCTCGCCCAGCGCATATTCTATCTCTCCTAAATAGAAATAGGCTTGATCCAGGTAGCGTCCGTCGGCGTAATCCTTGAGGAACTCTTCTAGGCTTTGGCGGGCTTGCTCCAGTCCCTGACGCTGCTGGGCAGTTCCGGGCTCGCCCGCCCGGCCCAGCGAAAACTGGCACCACGCCAAGTTGATCAGCGACTCCTCGCGGACCTCAAGCGTCGGATCGCGCAGCGCCTGAGCAAAGGCATCGGCAGCCGCGGCATAATCAGGCTTCTCCAGTTGTGTATAGCAGATACCCAAGTAGTGCCGAGCTTTACTGGCCAGCGGATCGTTGGGGAATTCCTCGAGGAGTTGCTTCCACTGCTCGATGGCTAGGCTGTAGGCACCTTTGTTCTGATACCCGGCCGCATCGGAGTAATAGCCGATCGCGCGGCGGCTGGATGATATTTCGGTGTTGGTGCCAGCGGCCTGGCCGCCAGCCCCTTTCTGGATCGGCTGCTTCTGAGCAGCTTCTGGCTGGCTGGGCTGCGTCTGCTGAGCGCCGGCGGGCAGAGTGAAACAATTGCTAAAGAGACAGCTCAGCGCGGCCAAGCCAGTCCAGGCGAACTGGCAACGCTGGCGTGGTGAAATGCAATTGAACATAGCTTCCTAATTTCCAAGCAAAACCAAACGGGCTCTCCGACCACGAATTGCATATCAGTGTAACGATTCGGCGCGGGCGCGAAAAGATTCGCTGCTGGATGTGGCGGGCCGGGAGCTACGGAATGCGGTAATTTAAGTCGGCACAGCTCGCTCCACGGGTTTCCCCGCTCGCGCGGGCACTCGCCAAACCCAACCATTCCCCCCGGCCCCCGCAGTCTCACAGACCAGTCCGACAGCACTACTGGGCAGGTACAACCGGCTGAGTCCAGGCTTGCTGGAGTTGATCCGGCAGCGTGGGATCGGCGTGAGGTGCCGAACTGGTGACCCGCGCTCGCACATAGACTTCGTTCCCGCGGAACGTATACGACGGGTTGAGGCTCTTGGAAGTGGCGACCACGCGGCCAATATCATCGGCCGCGGGGAGTGCGGGCAATGCATCCCCATCCTGCGGCTCACCCGCAGTAGGCTTGAGCGTAGCCACGAACTCGGTGGTGAACTGCACACCTTCAACCGCTGGAATCTCTAGCGAGAGAGTTTTCGTCTGTGCGTCGTAGTGCACATCCTCCAGCACCACGCCGCTGGAAGCATAAAAGTCGGCCGCCTTCATGGCCAGAATCAAGTGCTCGGGAGTCAAGTACCGCGCCCGCACGACCACCCAAGCTCGCCCCGGCCGCGCACCGGGCTTACCGTGATATTCGTGCGAATCGTCGTTGGCCAAGCCCAGCAGAGGCGGCGCGTCGAGCTGAATCAAACGCACAGCGTTGGCTACGTCCCACATCCGCTCGATCGAAATGTGCTCCTCGTCGCCCAACTGATTGACTCCAGGGTGGCCGTTGAAGACCTCGAAAAACAGCACCTGAACTACGTGCGCCAGGTCTTCAGCCGTGACTGCATAAAAGAAATTGGGATGGTTTAGATGGGGCAGAATCTCGCGTCCGGTCGCCGCCTCTTGCTCAAGAATGACGCGCAGATTGTTGCGCATGGCATCCGCGATCGTGGTGCCGCCCACCGGCTGGATCAGCTCTTTAAGATTGGTGGCATTCATGTGCAGCGGCAGCCCACCCACTTGATCGCTGATCTCTTCAGCTTGGAGCATCAGGAACCTCCCCGCCTGTTCGACTAAACAGCGGTATTCGTCCAGCGGCTTCAGACGCACTTCTAACTTGGGCACCGGCTTTTCACCAACGGCTTTTGCATCAGCCGCCTGGCTTGCAGCCGAATCCGCAGCGGCCATCTCGCGCGTCTCAACCCAGGCATCGCCGAAGCGCTGGCGATAGCGGGCCAGGATGCCATCATCGGCGCGCTTGACAATCTGATCGTAGGGCATCCAGCGCAGGCTATTTCCCAGCGTGTTGTGATCCGATAGAGCCAAAAAATGGTAGCCTTGTTCCAGATACCAAGCCGCGATCATCTCTGGAAATTCATCGCCATCGCTCCACAGCGAGTGCGTGTGCAAGTTCCCTTTCCACCACCGCAACTCGCCCGAGAGTGCTTCATCCGCCCGGCTGCTGGCATGGCTCGCACTGGCAGTTGTCTCTTCAGGAGCGGCCGCCCAAGCCAGCGAGCCTGGCAGTGAACCGGTCGACAACCAGCCGCTAAGAAGTAGCCCCCCGAGCCACATACCAAAACGCCCTCGAGTGAGACGGCGCTCGTTGATTCGTATTGCCTTGCCCATTGGTTCACCTATTAGAGTTGCAGAAATCAAAGCCCTCCGATTCTACACCAAGAGCAGTCGCGCTGGAGAGTTGCAACTATTCCGCTGCAATGCGAACTTCGACTAGCCTGCCATCGGCTTGTGCATCGCATAAGCATCGTGCGGGAAATTATTGTCGCACGATCGCTCCGTCGATCGGAAGTAAT
>JBEBXX010000438.1:0-3429 GCA_040391435.1 Aureliella helgolandensis
GGGCGGCGGACTGGATCATCGACATCGGTCCCGAAGGTGGGCAGGCGGGGGGCCAAGTCGTCTTTCAGGGGACTCCCGACGACATCATCAAGTGTGCGGAATCGCACACTGGTCGCTCGCTGGCTAAGCACATCGCTGCGGGCCCCATCGTGGCTAGGGCTGGAGGTGCGGCCGGCAAAAGTGGAGCCCAGCCGCCGAGGATCAAGATGCCACCGCCGGTGCTGCGCGTGCAGGGAGCCGTCGAGCATAATCTCAAAGACGTTTCGCTGGAGATCCCCCACCATGCGCTGTCCGTCTTCTGTGGGCCCAGCGGTAGCGGTAAAAGCTCGATGGCCATGGATACTATCTACGCCGAAGGTCAGCGGCGATATGTTGAGAGCCTGTCCTCCTACGCGCGACAGTTTGTCGGACAAATGCCCAAGCCGCGTGTCGAACGCATCGAGGGTCTGGCACCGGCTATCGCTATCGAGCAAAAGAGCGTGGCCCACAACCCGCGTAGCACGGTCGGCACCGTGACTGAAATCTACGATTACCTGCGCGTGCTGATGGCCAGACTGGGCGAGCCCTTCTGCCCGAACTGTGACATTCCAGTTTCGAATCAGTCGGCCGACGACATTACCAATCACCTGTTGGGCTTTGAAGATGGCACGCGACTGGTTCTGACTGCACCGCTGGTGTGGCAGCCCAACCAAGACCCGGAGCACATGTGGCAAGACCTGCGCACTTCGGGCCTGGTGCGGGTGCGCATCGACGGACGCACCCATTCGCTGGACGATGTGCCCAGCTTGTCTTCGACGGTGAGTTACAATTTGGAAGCGGTGGTGGATCGCATCACGATCAACCAGGCCAACCGTAGTCGCATTGCGGAGAGTGTTGAGTTGGCACTGTCGTTGGGCAATGGCAACATGTATGCGATCGAACCGCGCGACGACCAAGACGAAGTGCACTGGACGTCGACGCGGCATAGCCAACACTTGGCCTGCCGATCCTGCGGACATAGTTTGCAGTTGTTAACGCCTCAGTCCTTCTCATTCAACAGCCCCTTGGGCTGGTGCTCGGACTGCGAGGGTTTGGGAACTCAAACCGGTACCAGCCCCGCGCTGCTGCTCGATCCGCAACTGACCTTGCGCCAGGGGGCGATCCGCATGTGGCCGGGCCTGGATGAAGCCAGTCAAGCTGTCATGCCGGTGACCGAGCTTTCGATGCCGATGTTGCAAGCCTTTTGCAAAGTCGTGGGAATATCGCTGGATGTGCCGGTCCAGCGACTGAGTGCCGGTCAGCGGCGCAAGCTGCTCTACGGCACTGGCGATCAGTGGATCGAGCTTGAAACGGACAAGGGAACGCGTTTTGAATTTCAGTGGAAGGGGTTGTTTCCGGCGCTCGAGTTCGCATCGCGGATGAGCCCCAGCCTGCGCACTCAGCTCAATCCGTTTGTGGCTGAAGTGGCCTGTTCGGCTTGCGATGGCTCGCGACTGAACCAGGATGCGGGAGCGGTGAAGTTCCGCGGCTTGACCATCGGCGACTTTACCCAGGGGACGATCAAGTGGTTCTACGATCAGGTCACCGGTTGGAAATTGACGCGTCGCGAGCAAGAGATTGCCGGAGAGCTTGTGCGGGAGCTGGCTTCGCGCAGCGAATTCCTGCTCGACGTAGGCCTGGAATACCTGTCGCTCTCGCGGCCGGCCAATACGCTCAGCGGCGGTGAGTCGCAGCGCATCCGCTTGTCGAGCCAGCTCGGTAGCGGCTTGTGTGGTGTGCTTTACGTGCTGGATGAACCGACGATCGGACTGCACCCGCGCGACAACCTACGCTTAATTGGTGCGTTGAAAAAACTGCGCGACTTGGGCAATACGCTGCTAGTCGTCGAGCACGACCGGGATGTGATCGAAAGCAGCGATCAGATCTGCGACTTTGGACCTGCCGCAGGCAGGTTTGGTGGCGAGCTGGTAGCGCATGGTACTCCGCAGCAATTGATGGACACGCCGACGAGCGTGACGGGACCCTTCCTCAATGATACGCAGACGATTCCCGTACCCGCCAATCGCCGCAGCCAAGACAGTGGAACCATCAGCCTGCGCGGGGCGCGCTGCCATAATCTGCAGGGGGTCGACATGGACCTGCCACTGCGACGCTTGACCGTCGTGACCGGGCCCAGCGGTAGTGGTAAGAGCACGCTCATCAACGAGGTGCTGTACCCGGCGCTGGTCAAACGTTTAGCCAAACAGTCGACTAAAAAAATCCCTTTTCAATCGATCGAGGGAGTCGATCTAGTCGACAAGGTCATCCGCGTGGACCAGAGCCCCATCGGCTCCAATCCCAGTTCCACTCCGGCGACTTATACTGGCGTGTTCGATTTGATTCGGCAGCTCTATTCGCAACTGCCCGATGCTCGCGCAGCGGGATATACACCGCGTCAGTTTTCGTTCAATGTCCCGGGCGGTCGCTGTGAGAAGTGCGAAGGAGCCGGACAACTGCGCATCGAGATGCACTTTTTACCGGACGTGTGGGTCCAGTGCGACAGTTGCCACGGTCGGCGCTTCACCGAAGATGTATTGGCGATCGAGTACCACGGTTTCAGCATCCACGACGTACTGGAGATGCAAATTGGTCAAGCCGCTGACGTGTTCGACAACATTCCCAAAATTCGGCGGACGCTGCAGACGCTCGTCGATGTCGGGTTGGACTATATTTCGCTCGGTCAGTCGGCCCCGACGCTTTCGGGCGGTGAGGCACAGCGCGTCAAACTGGCTGCGGAACTTTCGCGGCCCGACACGGGTAGGACGCTCTATCTGCTGGATGAACCTACCACGGGCCTGCACTTCGGCGACATTATCAAACTGCTCGAAGTCCTGCAGCGCTTGGTCGACTTGGGCAATACGGTTTTAGTCATCGAGCACAATTTGGATGTCATCAAGGCCGCCGACTGGGTCATCGATCTAGGTCCCGAAGCCGGCAGTGGTGGTGGCCAGTTGGTCTTCGCAGGCACTCCCGAGGGCTTGGTAGAGCATGCCGAGCAGACGCGTCCCAAGCCGGCGGGCCGAGGAGACAGAGTCGCCGCGTCCGGCAGCAGTAGCAAACGCCCCGCGCGCAAGAAGAAATCCGCTCAGCAGAGCCAGGCTGACGACGGCGCTGCTGCCGATCGGGCACTAGACGATCGGGAGCTCGAAGATCAAACACCGAGCGTCAAACTTCGCAGCTATACGGGCGAGGCGTTAATACCACTCATGCGCACGGCCGAATTCATCGAGCGCGAGCGGTACGATCATGACGCCGCCACTCAGTTGCAAGATGGCGATTTGGAATTAGAGCAGATTGGCCGCGACACATTGTTGCCATGGCAAGCTGACGGGCGGCGCTGGCATACTAGAGATAGTTCGGATCGCAGCGGCGGTGCTATTAGTTGGGAGCGCGACATCTTCGCGAAAGTCG
>JBEBXX010000439.1:0-3421 GCA_040391435.1 Aureliella helgolandensis
AATCTCCGACTATAATTCAGTCCCTAACAGGCGAGGTATGCGATCAAAGCATGGCCTGTAACAAGTAGGCAGTGGGCAATGAGACCCTATTCAACCCTTACTTCGGCAGACCCAAGCAAATGCGGAATCCATCGCGCGAGTCCGAGTAGCTCGGGCCCTGCAGGCCCAAGCGAACGGCACACCGGGCGTTGCCGGGGACGTCGAAGTAATTGCCGCCGCGGCACACGGGGCGTGGATTCTCGGCCACCACATACAGCTCTTCGTGTCCACCGGTCGGGTCGAAGTGATCCAGCACGACCTCCCATACGCCGCCACACATGTCGGCAAGGCCAAAGCCGTTGCGTCCTCGCTCACCGTATTGATCGACCGGTGACACAAACGCAAAGCCGTCGCTCCACGGCGCGTTTGCCAACGGCCAAATCTTGTTGCGGCCTGGCAGGAAGTCGACGGCGGAAATGTTCAGTCGCCCCTCCCCGTCGGCCAGATCATTGCCCCACCAAAAATAGGTGCTTTCGCGACCGCCGCGACAGGCAAGCTCCCACTCCGCTTCCGTCGGCAGACGGTAGACCAATCCCTCGGGCAGTCGACCCGCGGCGCGTTCGCGCTCGGTCAACCACGCGGCGAAAGCCCGCCCATCGTTCCAGCTAACGCACACCACCGGATAGCAATCGCGCAGCGGGAAGCCAAAATTCGGATCGCGCCAACTCTTGCCTGGCATGGAAATCCAAGGATGCGGAGGTGCAATGCCGCTGATCCTCCACTGCGGGTCGAAGACCTGCGTCGCTCCGCCAGGTTTCTCCGCGTCGGTGACATATCCGCTCTCTTCGACAAAGCGTTTGAACTGTCCCACGCTAACTTCCGTGCGTCCCATCCAGAAGGCATCGCGCACGCGAATCGGCCGCGCATCGCCTTCGTACGATTCGCGTTCGGTCCCCGGTGTTGCCCCGCCTTCGATTCCAGTTGCCCAGGCGCGCTCCTCAGGGGTGCTCCCCATCATGAATTGCCCAGGCTCGATGGCCACCAGCTCCAGACTTACATCCTCTCCCAAATCGAGCTGCACAGTTGGCGACTGCGCAGTTGGGTCGGCTGCCGTCGCGCAAGCCGCCGCAAGCCACGCCGAGCAGAGCGCAAGCAGGCTGAGTGCAAGCAGACTGAGTGCAGGCCGGGCTAGCGATGAATGAAAGCATCTACAGTTATGCGATTTTTGCATGAGCGAGTTCCGGTTGAGGGGCTGTCGATAACAATCCGCGGTGACCGGGCATTATATATCAAGAACGCGACGCAAAACGCGATCGAGCTCGTACTCAAAATCGACAGGCGCAGCAGCAGCCCGCCGAAGTTCCCACGCCGCAGCGCTGCACTCGTCACGAGCCTACTACAGGCCTTGCGCCTCGAGCAGCTTGATTTCGCGCTCCCACAGCCCGCGCTGCTCTTCAGACACGTTGGGATCGGGCAGCAAGCTGCGGCGGGTGGTATTGACCAGAGCTTGCAAAGTCTGATAGCGCCGCGTCAGCCCATGGGGGGGGTGGTTTAAATCGCCGATAGCCGCTTTGAGCTCCGCCTCGCTGCTGGGCGGAACGGCTTTATTCGGGCTGCGCAGAGCTGCGAAGCCAGCCGCCGAGAAATCGCTGGCCAAACCCTCCTCGTCGAGCCACTTGACCAAGCCACTGCCAGCCTCGCCGGCCGGCTTGAGCATCCACTGGATGAAATCGCGGCGGTCTTGCCCGATGGGATCCAGCACGGGGATGATCAAGTCGCCCACGCGCCCAGGCCGGCGAATATCGGGGGAGAGCAGATGAATGCGGGCGGTCATCAACAGCCAGAAGACTTTGCCACGCAGCGCCGTATCGCTCATCATGCCTTGAATTTTCCCGGTCAGTCGCCGCTCAGTTTCATGAGCCCCCTCCCCTACTCCACCGAATTGCGTGTCGGCTTCATCGACGAAAATGATCACCTTCTCCAGCGCTTCAAGCACTCGCCGCAAGCGTTCGAAGATCACATCGGTCTGCCCAAACCACTGACTGCGAATGCTCTTGAGCACCAACACAGGCATGTCCAGTTCGGCCGCAACGGCTTCAAAGACGAACGTCTTGCCGCCGCCGATAGGTCCAGCTACCGCCGCACCAGGCAGTGCGCGGTCATCGGATAGGTTCAGCCGCGGTAGCATGTACTCAGACAAGAACCGCTTGAGAGCCGCATTGCCCACCACATCCTTGAGCGTATGCGTCGGCTTTTTAAACTCGACCACATCCTCGCCCAACTGGGTTTGAATGAACTGTTCCACCTGCTGCACCACGTCTTGCCGCGAGACGGGGCGTTGGTGGTACGCCGATGCCAGCAGCAATTGCCGCAAAGCGTGGATGGTCAGGCCGGCCGTCGATGCAGCTAGCCCGTCGAGTTCGCTAGCCAATTCAATCGCTTGCGGCTCCGCCGTGGACGATTCGCCGGGTACGGGTATGGCTGCCGTGGCAGGCTGCGATCGATTCCACGATAAAAAGTGGCGACGCGTGGCTGTGTCCGGAGCGGGTACTTCCACTCCCAGCACTTGCGGCAAGCGGGCGATGCGCGGATGGATCTGACTGCGCGACTCAGTAACTAAAACCACGCTATCTTTGCCGGAAAAAAACTCGGGATCGCTGAACCAATCGGTAACCGTGGCGATGCGCCGCAACTGCGTATCACTCATACGCGATACGCTCTCGTCGCCCGACGGCAGCAGCAAGTCGGCAGCTTCGATAACCATCAATAAGTTCTCGCGCAGGGCGAACCGCGAGCAAATCGTCAATTGCCGCAGGAACTCAAGCGCGTGCGCGGCATTGCCGATCGAATCGCGCAGGTATTGATCGAACTCGCGCCGGCGCAGTTCAATCTTACTGCTGTCATTGCTCAGCTCTTTGAGCGGCAATGAATTGAGGTCGACGCCCGTCTTCCACGCAGCCCACGCTTCGCGCAGGGTGGCTTGATCTGCACCGCTCACACGCACCGGACCGTTCAGCTCGTAAACAACGTGGATCAGCCCCGCTACAGAGGACTTATGCAACACGAATGGGACCAGCGGCACATAGCTTTGTCCATTGAAGAACAGATCATTAACGTTGCCCGAGAGGACGATTGAACGCGCTTGCCCTGAGTTGATAATGCGGGCTAGTCGGGAAAAGAATTCGTAAGTGGGTGTGGCGGCAGAGCTCATGCGGTATGACCTTGACTATGGTGGTTGCTGATTATCGATTTGCAAGTTTGGAGGTTTCGGCACGGTGTGGGGCATGCATCCTGCTTGCCAAGTGGGGTATGCATCCTGCTTGCCACGTGGGGTATGCATCCTGCTTGCCACGCGGGGTATGCATCCTGCTTGCCACGTGGGGTATGCATCCTGCTTGCCTCTGGTTTATCTCTCTTAGTCGCAAGCTAGAAGCTTACGCCA
>JBEBXX010000440.1:0-3395 GCA_040391435.1 Aureliella helgolandensis
CCCTGAGCGTCGGACGACTGGGCGTTTGCGGACTGAGCGTTTGCGGACTGGGCATCGGGCGTTTGCGCCTCGGGCGGTGTAGCGGCATCCGCGGGCTCTTCATCGGCCACGACCAGCAGAGTTAGCAGTGGCGATTCGCTGACGTTGGATGCCGGCTGGGCAGTTCTCGGGTCGTGGCGGTTGTCCGCTGCTTGGGCCCGCAGCTCGAAACGCTGGCCAACTTTGGCCTGCCAGCGACCGAGCTCGACTTGGTACGTTTTGACCTGTCGCCCACGTACTCCCTGAGCATCCTCAAACAGCACGATCGGCGCGGCGGCCACGCCGTCGCGCTTGGCGTGCAGGCTCAAACGCGTCAGCCCAAAGTCGGGGTCCGAGGCGCGCACTTCCACGTTGACGCGCGCCAGTCGATGCACGCGCAGCACGCGATTCTCCGGCCCCAATAGATCGACTTCAGGCGCCACGTCGGCCAGCACCGTGAGCCGGTGCGTAATGGGCCGCGCGTTGGAATCACCTCGGCTATTGGTCCCGCGAATGCGGTACTCGATGTGCGTCGGATTGCTGCCCTGGGCATCGAGTAGCAGCGGCAGCGCGGCTTGCAACTGCCGGTCGCTGCTGGCCATATTAATGAAACTATCGGCCCGAACCACGTTGCCACTTTCGTCAAGCGTAGGATTGATCTCCAATCGTCCGCGTTGCAGCGGTTGATTGGCGCGGGCGGTGAGCGTGGCGCGAGTCCCCTCGACTGCTTGTACCTCTTCGCCCCGCAGCGTGCGCTTGGGCAGTTTCGTATAGGCGGGAAATTCCAATTCGACGGTCTGTAGGACTACGGCCGGCAGTGGGCTAATGCTGACTCGAAACGGCCCTTGCTGGGCGTCGCCCGCTTCGATCCAATACTCAAGTGGCTGTTCCACGCCAGAGCCGTTGGTCTGCACATTGCCTCGGTAGCGAAAGCCCTCGGTATGTGCGGACAGTTCGGCGCGTTGATTTTGCAACTGGCCATCGAGTGAGCTGTATCTGACCGAGACGCTATCGTCGCGGCCGAGCCCCTTGACGGTAACTTCGACGGCCAGTGGCTTGCCCTGGGTCAATTCCACTGAACCGGGAGTGACTTCCAGGATCTTAACGCGTGTCGGCGCAGCCAGTGAGCTCCACGGCAGCAATATGCGCTGGCCGGTAGCGAGCACGCTTTTAGGAGTCAGCATGGCGTAGAGCGCCAGGCTGGTAGTGAGAACTAACACGCAGCCGATCATCTTGATGAGCGGGCTGGTATCGACAGTTGCCGACGGATCCTGGCCACCGATGAATCGCGCCGCGCGGTGGGCCAGCGCGGACATGACACCCACCGGGACGCGCTGCTCAGGTAGTCGCTCCAGCTCCAACCATGCGATCAACCCGTTTTTGAATTCGGGGACTAAGTGTTCGATGCGTTTGGCGGCATACAGTGGATTGATACGCCCCACTACCAGCGGTATGAACTGCCAAGCCAACCACCGGACACAGGCGGCAACCCCGGCCGCCCAGAATATCCAACGGCCAATCGTCGAAAGTGGCCAAAGCCAGTGATCCACCATGCAGGCAATCAGCCAAATCGCCAGCATCGCCGTTGTCCAGCGCGCCACCAACACGAGTGCGTCCATGAACTTGATGAATGACGCGGTCTTCTTCAAGTGCTGGTGAAGCTGCTGTCGGACCGATTCGGTCGACGGGAGCAGCCCGGGAGCCGATGGGGCAGCGGCTGGCTGACGCGATACCGGATTGGATATAGAGCTCATAAAATAGACGCATCTTGCGCGGAGCTAAGGAATCGTAACGATCAGTTGGAGTGTGTCTCCATTATACTTCACTATTAGAGCTTATCTGGCGATCTGCTGGGTTCGCCGCGCACCCAGATCTCGAATTGAGTATACTGGACGTCCTGGCTGGAGGCAGGTCAATACCGCTCTGCGGTCAGCTACGGTGCGGACTTTCCGCCTAGGCTTCTGACGCTTTGGGCCAGTTCCCCTTCGAATAAACTACATTCACAGCCTGCCCAGGCTGCCTGCCTCGGTTCCCACAACTTTCTTTCATATTGATCAACCAGGAGTCTACTATGCACCCGCGTCGCGATTTTGTACTGGCCTCTGCCGCCCTCTCTGCTGTGGCCACCACCGCTCGGGCTCGTCCTCAAGCCGAGGGCAAGGGGGGGGCGGATAAGCGTCCCGTTCGTCTCGGGGTGATGGGACTGAGCCGGGGCCAATCTCTGGCCACGGGCTTCAATAAGCTCGATGGCGTCGAGATCGCATGGGTGTGCGACGTCGACTCGCGTCGCATGAGTAGTTCGGTCAAGCAGTTGCAGGAGCAGGCCGGTGGCAAAGCCGCTCCCAGGACCACCGGTGATTTTCGCGACATTTTGGCGGATCCTGAAGTCGACGGCTTGGTCTGTGCGGCGCCCAATCACTGGCACGGGCCGGCTACCATCATGGCTTGCAAAGCTGGTAAGCACGTCTATGTAGAGAAGCCGTGCAGCCACAATGCACGCGAGGGAGAGTGGATGATCGCCGCCGCCAAGGAGTTCGATCGCTGCGTGCAGATGGGCAGCCAGCGGCGCAGTGCTCCAGGCACCCAGGCCGCCATCTCCAAGCTTCATTCCGGTGCCATTGGCAAAGTCCATTTGGCGCGTTGCTACTACAACAATCTGCGTGGGCCCATTGGCAAAGGTGCCGAAGCCCAACCGCCAGCCGAAGTCGACTACGATTTGTGGCAAGGACCGGCCCCGCACGTGCCTTATCGCGATAATATCTTGCCGTACAACTGGCATTGGTTCTGGCATTGGGGCGGTGGGGAGCTGGCCAACAACGGCGTGCATGCGCTCGATCTGTGTCGCTGGGGACTGGATGCGGACTATCCCGTGCGGACGGTCAGCTCCGGGGGCCGCTACTGGTATGAAGACGATCAAGAGACACCCGATGTGCTCTCCACGTGTTTTGAATTCGAAGGGGGCAAACAGGCTACCTTCGATAGCCTCTCCTGCAACAAGCATGCACCAGGCTACTTCGCCGCATTCTTTGGTGACGATGGTTCGCTGGAGCTCGACGCTAACGGCATCTACCGCATCTTCGACCGCGATAACAAGCAGATCGAGGTCGGCGACCAAAAATCGGGCGGAGATGTTGAGCACTTGCAGAACTTTGTCGATGCGATCCGCGCCGACGATTCATCGCGACTCAACCAACCGATCCTCGAAGGCTACAAGAGCACGCTGCTGTGCCATCTGGGAAACATTGCCTATCGTACCGGCCGAACGGTTCAAACCGATCCGGCGACTGGTAGACTGGTAGGAGACGATGCCGAGCAGCATGCCTTGTGGCAGCGCGAATACGAACCGTCTTGGGTCGAAGCGGTCAGCATGTGATTGA
>JBEBXX010000441.1:0-3389 GCA_040391435.1 Aureliella helgolandensis
AACGTCGCCGGCGGCGTAGATCATCGGATTGGTGGTTTGCAAGCGGTCGTTGACGACGATCCCTTTCTCGTGAAAATTGACTCCGACTGCGTCTAGATTGAGACCGTCGACGTTGGGCGACCGGCCTACGGAAACGAGCAGTTGATCGACGAGTTCGTTATGCACGCTTCCATGTGACTCAACAGTCAATCGTATCCCAGCATCATTTTTGATGGCCAAGTGCTTGCCGCAACACAAGGTTTTGACACCGTCGCGGACCATCTCAGTTTGTACGACGTCGGCGGCTGCGCGGTCTTCGCGAGGTAGAATGCCGTGCTGTGTTTCGATCAAGAATACCTGCGCCCCAAGCTGTGCAAAGGTTTGCGCCATCTCGCATCCGATAGGTCCAGCGCCGATGACACCCAGGCGCTGGGGAAGCTGCGTTAGCGAGTACAGATTCTCGTTCGTTAGGTAGTTGATCGAATCCAGACCGGCGATAGCAGGCACGGCTGGGCGGGTACCTGTGGCGATTACCGCCCGTTTAAAAGCCAACTTAGTTCCGTTGACATCTACTGTGCCCGAGTCGATAAAACTGGCTTGACCGAAATAGACGTCAACGCCTAACTGACGGAACCTTTCGGCTGAGTCGTTGGGACTGATTTGAGCTCGCAGGCGGCGCATGCGCTGCATGACCTTGTCAAAGTCGACCTCAATCGCAGCTATGCCGCCGATTCCAAATTCGCCAGCGCGCCGCGCCGTTGCGGCAACTCTGCCGGCGCTTATCAGAGCTTTCGACGGCACGCAACCAACATTCAGGCAGTCGCCTCCCATTAGGCCACGCTCGACGAGCGCGACCTTGGCACCCAGTGCAGCGGCACCAGCAGCGGTTACGAGTCCGGCGGTTCCGGCACCGATGATGACCAAATTGTAGCGACCGCTGGGAGTGGGATTTGTCCACTGCAGTGGATGCACGTTGGCTTGAAGTTGTCGATTCCAACTGTCGAGTGGTGAAAGCTGCTGCAGGTAGCTCATGGTTTCTCGCTTGTAGCGGTTGGCTCAGAGAGGTTGGCGTGTACACCCTTGAGCTAATTCAGCTCCCGAAAAACCGTGGCCAAAGATGCGTGGGTTAGAGTCTGGATGAGTAACGGTAACACTAGTCGAGAGGCAGGGCAACCTTATTAACGGGCATTGCATACTCAGCAACCAAGCTGAACGAAGTTTGCCTAGCTTGGACTTCAAGGCCGCGGCTTCAGCCCAGGTCGGGCCACGCCGGCGGTGCGGTGGGTGGTACTCCGGTCAACAAACGCAGTCGACCGCGCGAATAGCACCTAAGACGCCTGAGAGCTGGCCGATGTGCGATGTGGAAGGCTAATGGCACCCATCTTGCTCGAGGGTTTATGTTCGCCGACGACTTTTTTTACAACATCGGCCGGCCCATCAATCATGCCAAGAGGCCACAGGGTGGCGTGAACCGCCGGGCTGCGTGATAATGGATGTTTATACGAGTTGTTTGAACTTCGAGCGCCACGATGGAGCCGCAATGATTCTGAAGACCCTTCAGCGAGCGGGACACGCACTGTCTTCGCCTGTGGAACAATTGGCGGTGCTCGGCGATCCGACGCGAGTCAAGTCCTTACGCTTCCAGCAGCGTGTGGCTGAGCAAGGGCTGAGTTTACAGCGCACTCGCCTCGCGACGCTGCAAATTAATGTAGGCAAAGTTTGCAATCAAACATGCACGCACTGCCATGTGGATGCCGGTCCGGAGCGTCGCGAGAGTATGTCTAGGCAGACCGCGGAGCAGGTCATCGGCTTTTTGGCGGAGTCGCACGTTGAAACGCTGGATATCACCGGTGGCGCGCCCGAGATGAACCCGAATTTTCGCTACTTGGTCGAACGAGCCGCGGGACTGGGAAAAAACGTCATCGATCGCTGCAACCTCACGATCCTGTTGGCCAAGGGATTTTCCTATTTGCCGGAGTTCTTAGCTAGCCACCGCGTCAATGTAGTCGCGTCACTCCCCTGCTATTTGGAGGATAACTGCGATGCTCAACGAGGCGGCGGGGTTTTCGTAAAGTCGATCCAGGCCATACGCGCTCTCAATCAGCTCGGCTATGCGCAGCCCGATTCTGGCTTAAAACTCGATTTGGTGTACAACCCAGTTGGACTTGGACTTCCTCCACAACAGGCACAGTTAGAGCAGCAATACCGTCAGCAGCTCAGTGAACGCTATGCGATTTCTTTCAACAGCTTGTTTACGATTACCAACATGCCTATCAGCCGTTTTTTGCACGACCTGCTTAGTCAAGGCAAGTACGAGATCTATATGCAGAAATTGATCGAAGGCTTCAACCCACAGACAGTTACAGAACTGATGTGCCGGTCACTTATCTCGGTTGATTGGCAGGGATACTTGTACGATTGCGACTTTAATCAGATGCTCGACTTGCCGTTGTGCAGCACGCAGCGTCGACTGCATATCTCTGAGGTGCATGATTGCGATTTAATCGGTCGTCTGATTCAGACGGCCAATCATTGCTATGGCTGCACCGCGGGCTGTGGCTCAAGTTGTACCGGGAGCGTGGCCTGATGCGGTAGCAGAGTCTTGGAACACCTGTATTCAAGTCGGGGGCTTATACTGGTGACTTAGAATGCGGCTTGCCGGATGTAGTTAAAAACATGCAGATCTCAATTTCCGACGCGTCACAGGTCTGGGCCAGGTTGGCCCAGAATGCGACGGAGCGCGAGGATAGGGGACGGACATCTATGCGTTGGACTCACACGCTGCTTGCAGCCATCCTGCTGACTTCGCTAATCGCCGCAGCTTATTCGTTTGCTGTGGAGCGCGATGCAAGAGTGGAGGTATGGATTCGTCGCACAGTTGAGAGTGCCGTAGCAGCGATTGGCGATGCGAACCAGTCTGAATACGACAAGGAATTCTGCGTAACCATTGCAAGCCTTGCTCTGGGGCAGGCGGGCCGCGTTCGCGAGACTTTGCAGCTTTTCGATCAAGCTGGCCTGGAGGAGGCTTCTGAGCTCCGTCAGCGAAGTCTGTTGGCGCTGGCAGATGGCCTAGCATCGGGAGACCATGTTGCAGATGCCCTTAAGATTGCTGATATAATAGAGAATGAGTACCTGCGTTGGACGGCATTTAGTCTGGTGGCGATTCGACAATCCCAGCGTGGCGATTTTGAAGACGCTGAAGCTTTGCACGGTCAACTTCCCACTCAGGTCTCTCGCGACCGTGCAGCCAAGCAGATCAGTAGCGAATATGCGCAGGCTGGCAAGTACGACGATGCGCGGCGGCTAGCGCAGGACATCTCGGACGAAGACATGCGCACTAAGATTTTGGAGGAGATAGACGCTCGAGGCACACAGCCTTCCGTGAAAGATGAGGGCTACGTCGATTTTCA
>JBEBXX010000442.1:0-3386 GCA_040391435.1 Aureliella helgolandensis
TCGAGCGCGCAGTATTTGACCAAATGCTCTTCGATCGAGCAGGGGAGCTTGGCGCCGACTGTTACGACCAGACTCGCGTGTTGGATGTGCTCTTGGACGAAGCTGGCGCCGCCAGTGGAGTCCGCTTGCGAACGGCCGACGGCCAGACGCGGCAGGTCGCGGCCAAAGTAGTCATGGATGGCTCCGGCCAGTCGTCGCTGATCGCCAACAAGCTGGGCGTCCGAGAGGACATCCCAGGTTTGAAGAAGGCAGCCGTATGGAGCTATTTTAAAAACGCGGTGCGCGATCCTGGGGACAATGGCGGAGCCACCATCGTCATGCATACGACCGAAAAGGAGAGTTGGTTTTGGTTCATACCGCTGACCAATGACGTGACCAGCATTGGCTGTGTAGGCGACAACGACTACATGCTCAAGACGGGCCTGGACAACGAAGCCCGCTTTCAACTAGAGCTCGATCGCTGCCCAGGTTTGCAGAGCCGCCTGGTCGATGCTCAGCGAGTGAGCAAGATACATGTGGCCAAGGAATATTCATACATTTCCAAGCAGCACAGTGGCCAAGGTTGGGTGCTGATTGGCGATGCGTTTGGCTTTTTGGACCCGATCTATTCCTCGGGCGTCTATTTTGCGTTGACCACCGGCCAATGGGCGGCGGACGCGGTTATCGAAGGCTTCCAAAAAGACGACTTGTCCGGTCCGCAGCTCGGCAAATGGTGCGATGAATTCAAGCATGGTTCGCAGTGGATTCGCAAGTTGGTCGAGGCCTTCTACACCAAGGAATTTAGTTTTGGCGGCTTCATGCGCGACCACCCACAGTTTCGCGGCAACTTGACCGACCTGTTGATCGGCCGCATTTTCGGCGAGAACGCCGGGGAGATGTTTACTGAGATGGACCCAGCCATGAAGCAGACGGTGTAGCCCACATCCGATACTGAAAAGGTCTAGCACGCGCGACGACTTGTCGCGCAGGCGGGCTTGAGGGACAATACAGCTACGGTGTTTCGTTAGGTTGTCGTCGCTCGAGGCTTGCAGCATGTCCCGCACTTCTTCT
The DNA here is from genome assembly GCA_040391435.1 of Aureliella helgolandensis. Lineage (GTDB taxonomy): Bacteria > Planctomycetota > Planctomycetia > Pirellulales > Pirellulaceae > Aureliella > Aureliella helgolandensis_A. The sequence goes on from JBEBXX010000442.1 coordinate 1,051, forward strand.
GAAATTCTCTCGCAAGAGTTCTTGCAGACTCGCGCCAAGATACTGGAAATCGCCGCCTTTTTCGATCGGCTTGACGCAGCGGAACTGACTGAGTCGGACAGTGGGCCGCTGCAGTTGCTGTGCGATGGCTGTGGCATTCTCAACGACGACGAGCCCGACAAGGCCGCGCGAGTCCAGCTACTGTTCAGTCGCCAGTACGACGCCCAGTGGCGAGAGCAGTTCGACATCTAAGCCCGCAGCAACAACTAAGCCTGCAACATCTAAGCCCGCAGCAAGGAAATTCAACACACATGGACTACGTCGATCCCCATATCCACATGGTGTCGCGCACCACGGATGATTATGAAACGCTAGCTAAGATGGGCTGCGTAGCGTTGAGTGAACCGGCATTTTGGGCAGGCTTCGACCGTGGCAGCGCCGACAGCTTCCGCGACTACTTCAAGCAGCTCACCGAGACCGAACCCAAGCGAGCTGCGCAGTACGGAATCCAGCATTTTACTTGGCTATGCATCAACGCCAAGGAAGCCGAGAACGTCAGTTTGTCGCGCGAGGTGATCGCCATGATCCCCGAGTTCCTGGACAAGCCCAACGTGCTGGGCATTGGTGAGATTGGGCTCAACAAGAACACCAAGAACGAGTCGACCATTTTCCTTGAGCACATGGAGCTGGCGCTTCAGTACAATCAGCAGATATTGATTCACACGCCGCACTTGGAGGACAAGTATCAAGGGACGCGGATGATTCTGGACATGCTCTGCGACGATTCGCGTATCGAGCGGCACCGGGTCTTGGTTGACCATGTTGAAGAGCACACCATTGGCCCCGTCTTAGAAGCTGGCTTTTGGGCCGGCATGACGCTCTATCCCATCTCCAAATGCACGCCTCAGCGGGCGGCCGACATGATAGAGAAGTACGGTCCCGAACGGCTGCTGGCCAATTCGGCTGGCGACTGGGGCCCGAGCAAACCCACCGCCATCCCCGACTTGATTTTCGAACTTCGCCGCCGCGGCCACAGCGAAACCGCCATCCGCCGCGTCGTCTACGACAACCCCCTGCAGTTCTTCTCGCAGAGCAGAAATTTTGCCTACCGGCCCCGCGAGTAAACTCTACCGCGAACGACGCGAGGTGAGATAGCGCCAATAATTTTTCCAACGCTTTGTTTTTTTCTTTTTGATTTGATCGCTTGGTAGCTGGGCCCGCCAGTCACTGCGCCACTTGTGAGCGCGGCGGGCAGCCTTATCGAGACGTGCAACCAGGTCTGGATTGGCCGATACATCAAACGGATTTTCGATGTGGCGGAGGTCCTTGACGTTGCGACGGATGGCTTCACGCCATTCGGGCTTAACCGGCGTTCCATCCGACAGATGGTCAAACTGACAACCCAATGCAGCCCATTTATCCGCCCCATGCAGGACCAATTGCTGATGATAATCACGCACCAACTCGGCCAAGGCCGGCGTGGTATGAAAGCTGACGCGGGTCTGGCTGTGCATAAACTCATATGGATTGTCGGGCAGAAAATTGCTGAAATGAAAGCATTCCAATGGTTGCGTCCCGACTCGGTAGCCGCTTTGACGATCGCCCGTCAAGGGGAACTGGGACAGCGTCCAGTGTCCGGCATTGCAACCTGGCTGGCGAATGATGGCCACATCGGGGAACATGCCGGGGACCAAGTTCAGCCATTTTTGATCGACGAAAACTCCTCCAGCCACGTCAACATAGCAATCGTGTCTCAAGTGGTCCTTCCACCAGTGTACGAAGTGCTTTCCAGTTTCATCCGCTCGGCAGGCGACCAATCCGCCGTTATAGGTACCCGTATTGAGGAAGTTGTTTTCGGCTGGCTTGCGCCCGTCGCGAGGCAGAGGTTTATGCAGATGCGGAACGAGCGCGATCGAGTGCGACTGGAGCGCTTTGGCGACAGAGTCCAAAGGGGAGTACAGCGCCAAATCGGCGTCCAGAAACACCACTTGATCGTAGCCTCGGGCAAATAGCGTTTGGATTGCGAACGGCTTGAGTGCACAACAAAGCTCAAAGGGCGTGTACTGGAACGCAAATCGATTCCAGTCGCTAATCCCCAACTTGTCGCCGAAAAGCACGCGACCTTCCAGGACTGGGGGTATAGCGTCGCTGGTAAAATTGTCCGCCACCACTACAGTTAGTGGCACCGCCGATTGCCAACGGCGACAGGACTCGGCCAGCGCTCTCGCGAAATGTAAGTAATTGCGTGTAACAACGGTAACGAACGCTTCTTTCGGCAAATCGCTGCTCCCGATGGTTGGTTTATCTAAATTGCCCTGGCCGCCGAGTGTCAAAGTCATAGGCACAAGACAACTATT
>JBEBXX010000443.1:0-3385 GCA_040391435.1 Aureliella helgolandensis
ATCACGGGACGCGAATCGCCCAGCAGACGCGTTAGGAAATCAAGCGGGATGAGGTAGTTTCCCGGAGCATGCTGGGCTAACAATTGGACCGAACGCACCGCCGCGCCGTGCATCTGCAACTCGCTGGATCGGTCAAAGACGCGAATCCAGAAGCCCGCCTCGCCGGACGCCGTTTGATCCAGATTCGCTAGGTAGGCTGCTGTGTCACCGGCTGACTCCAGAGTCGGCTGGACGCGATAGGCACGCTGCAGGATGGCCGCCGCGCTGTCGATCAGATCGTGGTCGGTGGCCCGCGTCAAATTCAAGCGATGCGCGGCCACGCGGGCCAACTGCTCGAGCTGGTGTTCCTCCGGCGAACCGTTCACCTGAACAATCGATTTTCCGTCGGCTGTCGGTCGCCACATGGGCTCTTGGATAACCACCGGGGGTGCCGCACGCGACTGTTGATAGTCAGCTAAGCGACTGGCAAAACGCTCTGCCAAATATTTTTCAATTGCGTCCGGGGTCGGGACTTTGGAAAACTTGCGGAGTACGATCTCGGCCAAAGCCGCGCGGTGTTCAGGGCTTAGCTGCGTGCTTTGCAAGCCGGCGGCCACCTCGCTGGAAAATTCACTGCCAGGAATTTCGGCGAGGCCCAGGTAGACTCGAGCGGCGCGCTGGGAATCTTTAATCAGACAAGCGGCGCGAAGCGCATCGCGGCCCGTACTGCCGAACTCGGCGATCGTCCCAGTCAGCATACCCGCATCGATGTTGGCATTGCCCTCAAACAATCGCTCCAACAAGCGGGTGATGGCTGTGGCACCACCCTGCTGCAATCGCAACTGAGCCAAGCGACGTTCGCCAGGCTGCGGGTGCGCAAGCTTTTCGATCCAACTATCGAGCCAAGCCGGATCGCGAGCCAGCGTGCCTTGGGCGGCGACGATGCTGTCGAGCAGTTTGCGTTGCTCTTCGCTCAGGCCCGCCTCATCCACCGATAAGCGGAACCAGAGCGATTCGCCCCCCGCACTAGCGAGCTGGGCCAGTTGGGACAGGTCCCACTGTTTGCCAGCGATTTCATCCAACAGGCGGCGCACCTCATCCCAACGCTTCAAGCGGACAACCCACGTCAATCCTTCAGCCATCTCCTCAGGCGTCTGCGGCGGTGTCTCGCGCAACAGGCGAATGATCGGGTTGGGATCTTGCTCGGTGGCGGCTGTCGTGGCTGCCGCGGCCGCTGGCGCAGCTTCGGCGGCCGGAGCAGCTTGGCCGAATCCTCCGAAGGGTGAAGCCGCATCGGCCGGACCGCCAAATGGATTGTCCGTCGCAGCTCCGCCTCCGAACGGATCCTGAGCCGATACTGCCGCCGTGATACCTACCGCTAAAACGATCCCTAGCACGCCCGCTTTGGGCAACAGACGCCCGGTTCGGCAGCTAGCCAAGCGGTTGGGCCACTGGAGGGTACGCGCCAAGGCAATACAAATATAAGAGGTTGCCGAAGTTAGATTAAGAAAACGACTCATCGATACTCGCAGGCTGCTGCTAGGGACTAGATTGCCGCGGAAGCTAATCTCTTATTGTAATTGCTCGCGCCACCGATTCATCTGTTCGCGCACCCGATGTGGACCACTAGAGCCGTAGCTCTGGTACGCCTTTACCGCTTGTTCCGCGCCTAACACCTCCCGCAGCGATCCGTCGAGGTCTGAGTGAATCGATTTTAATTGCGCATCGGTCAATTCGGCCAGACAAACTCCACTTTCTTGTGCCAAAGCCACCAAGCTCCCAACCAAGTGGTGGGCCGTGCGCTGCGGAATGCCTTGCAAAATGAGATGTTCCATGAGTGTGGTGGCATCCAAATAGCCGCGATCCAGACGGCTGGCGATAGAATCTCGCTGCAGTGTGGCCCCTTCAACGATGGGGATGGCCAGCTCCAAACAGGCCCGCACCGTCTCCACCGAGTCGAACAGCGGTGGTTTATCCTCTTGTAGATCTCGGTTGTAAGCCAGCGGCAAACCCTTCACGAGCACCATCAACGTCTGCAGGTTGCCCAGCACTCGCGCCGATTTGCCGCGCGTCAGCTCCAGCGTATCGGGGTTGATCTTCTGCGGCATGATCGACGAACCGGTACAGAACTGGTGCGGGAGTTTGATAAAGTTGAACTCTACGGTGGACCACAGAATCCATTCCTCGGCCCAGCCGCTGAGGTGCTCGGCGATCATTGCCAGGACAAAGGCGGATTCGAGCACGAAGTCGCGATCGCTGCTGACGTCCAAGCTGTTGGCCGCCACGCCTTCAAAACCCAATTCGGCGGCGGTCGCTTCGCGGTCGATCGGCAGCGTCGTACCGGCGCAGGCCGCCGCGCCTAGACCGCACACGTTGACTCGCTTTCTACAATCGGCCAGGCGCTCGCGATCGCGCTGGTACTTTTCGATGTAGCACAGCCAGTAATGCGGAGCCAGCACGGGTTGCGCGCGTTGCATGTGGGTGTAGGCCGGCAGGATAACATCAAAATCGCCTTCGCACCGCGACAAAAATGCGCGTTGCAGTTCCTGCAACAGGGCATCCATCGAGTCGAGCGAGTCGCGCAGCCAGAGTCGCACATCGGTGTTGACTTGATCATTGCGACTGCGGGCCGTGTGCAGTTTGCGACCTACATCGCCAAGTCGCTCGATGAGCGCGCTCTCGATGTGCATGTGGATGTCCTCCAGCGCCGCGCGGAAGGGCATCTTCCCCTGTTCGATCTCCTGCTCGATCTCGCGCAGGGCCGACTGTATTTGCTCAAACTCCTGCTGCTCGATCAGGCCCTGCTTGGCCAGCATCCGCGCATGCGCAATCGATCCCAATACATCGTGTCGGAACAGGCGGTGATCAAAGCTAATGCTCTGGCTGAACGCCTCCAGACGCTTGTCCGTCGAGGCCGAAAACACACCGCTGCGCGATGGTGAGGGTGATGATGAAGCCGTCAAAAATGATCGCCTAGTGGTAAGTGAAAGAGGGAAGTGAAAGGCAAGCGAAGTCGGTAGGTCTACTTAACAAATCGCAAGCAGTAGTTTTCTTTGAAACCCTCGATGTCGACCTCTTCTTGAAACTTAAAGCCGGCGTCGATGATCTCTTGCTTGAAGACGCGCTTGGGTGCGCGGACGTGCTCCTTGAGCCATTCACCGCGTTCGCCTTGGCCATCGTTATTGAAGTCGATCAGCAAGAGCTGCCCGCCGGGACGCAGCGCGGCGTAAATCGAAGCCAGCGAGCTTTCGGGATATTCAAAGTGATGGTATACGTCGCAGATAAAAGCCCGGTCGATGCTGTTGGGTTTCAAATTTACGTCGCGGTCGGTACACAGTACGACTTGCGTATTGGCCAGCCCTTCGTCCGCAACCCGCTGCCTGAGATGCTTGACGAAATTCGGCGC
>JBEBXX010000444.1:0-3383 GCA_040391435.1 Aureliella helgolandensis
TCCGGGTTTAATACCGCCACCGGCGAGCCACATCGGGAAGCAACGTGGGTGGTGGTCGCGACCATAGTTTTCGCGCGACAGGCCTCCTTGGCAGTAGACGGTGCGCCCAAATTCGCCGCCCCACACGACCAGCGTTTCGTCGAGCAGTCCGCGCTGTTTGAGATCTTGCAGCAGCGCCGCGCTGGGTTGATCCACATCGCGACACTGGGCGGGAAGGTCGTTAGCGATGTCACCGTGTTGATCCCAGCCGCGGTGGAGCAACTGCACGACGCGCACACCGCGCTCGACCAAGCGTCGGGCGAGCAGGGCGCTGGCCGCAAACGTTCCAGGCGTGTGCACTTCGGGCCCGTACATAGCCAGTGTGGCTTCGCTCTCATCGGACCAATCGGTCAGTTCAGGCACGCTGGTCTGCATGCGAAAGGCCATTTCATACTGAGCGATCCGCGTTTGAATCTCGGGGTCGCCAATTTGGTCGAAGCGGTGCTGATTGAGCTGGGCCAGCGAGTCGAGCATTTGGCGGCGGTCATTGCCGCTGATGCCGGGTGGATTGGGCAGGTAGAGCACGGGGTCGCCGCCGCTGCGCAGGGCGACTCCATTGAAACGCGTGGGGAGAAAGCCGCTGCTCCACATCCGCGTGAAGAGCGCTTGTGCGGCCGCGCGACTCGACCAACTGGGAGTCAACACGACGAAGGCGGGCAGGTTATTGCTCTCGCTGCCCAAGCCATAGGCCACCCAGCTTCCCAAGCTGGCTTTGCCGGGGATCTCGCTGCCGGTCATAACAAAGGTACAGGCCGGATCGTGGTTGATGGCGTTGGTGTGCACCGATTTGATAAGCGCGATGTCATCCACGCACTTGGCCGTGTGCGGCAACAATTCGCTGACCCAACGGCCGCATTGACCATGCTGCGCAAACTTGAATTTGCTGGGGGCCACGGGAAATCGCGCTTGGCCACTGGTCATGGTGGTGATCCGCTGTCCCGAACGAATCGAATCGGGCAAGTCCTTGTCGTACTGCTCCTCTAAGCCGGGTTTGTAATCCCACGTGTCGATCTGCGAGGGCCCACCGTTGGTGTGCAAGTAGATCACCGCCTTAGCTTTGGGCGCAAAATGTGGCAGGCCCGGCAGGGCGGGATGCACCACTTGCTCGCTGGAGGCCCCGCGGGCCACGCTCGAGAAACCTGATTTAGAAGCGGAGCCGGCCATGGCAGCCATCGCCAACGAACCCATCCGCAAGCCGGTGCGGCCGAAGAATTGTCGTCGTGAAAGGGCTAGGTCATATGCTAATCGTGGATCCATGTTCGCTTTTCCAATATCGTGCGTGCGGTGGTCGGTAAGCAGATCGTCGCATGTGCTGCTTAGTTGCGAGTGATTGTTTCGTCGAGGTTGAGGATCAAGTTGGCCAGCAGTGTGTAGGCGGCCAACTCGTCGGCAGCCAAAGTTTGTGTGGGGAGTGACTGCCCGACGTGGATCAATTGCTGCGCAGATTCGGCGTCGGCGGCGTAGCGCTCCTGGAACTGCGCTAAGGCAGTAGCCAGTTGTGCGTGTTCCAACGTGTCTGGGTAGCGGGCCAGGACGGTGCGAAACATATTGTCGATGCGTCCAGCGGTTGAGTTGGTGTGCTGCATGACTTGTTGCGCCAGCGCTCGAGCGGCCTCGACGTGCTGCGTATCGTTCATCAACTGTAGAGCCTGTAGCGGCGTGTTGCTGCGCTCGCGACGAGTGCAAACCTGTTCGCGGTTGGGAGCGTCGAAATTGCTCATGAACGGTGGCGGCGCGGTGCGTTTGACAAAGCTATACAGGCTGCGCCGATAGATGTCGCTGCCCTGATCGCGCAGATAGTAGCGGGTGTTGCTGTTGCCGTAGCCTACGGGTTCCCAGATCCCCGTGGGCTGATAGCTGCGAAACGGTTTGCCCCCCATCTGCAAATTGATCAAGCCGCTGCTGGCCAGGGCTGCATCGCGAATCTGTTCAGCGGCTAGGCGAATCCGCGGCCCACGGGCCAGCCACTGATTGTGAGGGTCTTTGGCCAAATCGTCGGCCGCGACTTGAGCGGACTGCTTGAAAGCTGCCGTGGTGACCAACTGCCGCATCAAACGTCGCACGTCCCAATCCTGTTGGAAGTCGTGGGCCAGCCAATCGAGCAATTGTGGATGGGTCGGCGGTGAGCCCTGCGCGCCGAAATCGCCGCTGGTCTCGACCAGTCCCAGTCCGAATACTTGTTGCCAGAAGCGGTTGACGGTGACGCGGGCAGTCAGCGGCTGATCGTCGCGGACCAGCCACTGCGCTAGATCCAGACGCGTGGCTCTTGGCGCGGGCTCGGCGACAGCTTGGTCTTCTCCAGCTTGGGTCGCTTTCCACAGCGGCGGTAGGCAATCCGGCGTGCCGGGCATGACCGCTTCGCCAGGCTGGTCGTATTCGCCGCGGAGCATGACAAAGGCCTGGCGCGGCTGGGGTAGTTCGCCATAGATCATCGTGCCCGGAATCGAGTCCGCTAGACGCGCCACCGCCAAACGGCTGCGCTGCGCATCGGCGCGGGCTCGGGCCAGTTGCGCAGGAACTCGTCGGGCGATGTGCTTGAGGTACTGCGTACGGATCTGAAACTGCAGCCCATCGCTGTCCGCTGGATCTTCAGTGGGTGTCTTCAGCGCATCGGCAACGGGCTTGGGAATCACCGGGATGTTTTTCCCTTTGGCATAGGCCAGCCAGGCTTCGAGACTGTGGCGTGGATCCTGGTCAGCAGCGGCCGAGCCGCGCACGGCCAAGCCGTCCCACTGGCAGATGCCGCCGAATTGGGCTAGCTTCAGCGAGTCGACCGTCGTACCTGGAGCGAGGTCGAGCGCGGCGGAGTCGAGCACAAACTTGGTCCATTGCCCGGCGGGAGGCAAATCGCCGACGCGCTGTTTATGCTGAGTGTCGAAGGCTCCCCGCCCCAGCGCTTCGGCTTGCCCCCAGGCAAATTGCCGAGCACCCTGCGGCGTGTCTAGCTGCAGCATGACCGCGTCGGGAACGTGCAGCGGATCGACCCGCAACCAGACTTCCAACTGGGCGTCCTGCGGGATCACGCGCGGCACGATGCCACCCGAGATGTTCTGTTCATGAAAGTCGCCGAAGGCTTGTTCGAGCACGCGGTCGCCGACGGGGATCTCGAGCTGTTCGGCAGTCAGCCAGACCTCTGCGTTGCGCGACGTGTTGTTCGCGCTGGCACCCAGGGGAAGATCATCATCGAGCCACATATCGTAGATGCCTGAAGGCGCGGTGGCTGCGCTGGCCACAGTCGCCGGTTTATCCGGGGTCGGCGTTGCCCCAGCGGCCGCTGCCTTATCTTCAACTGAGTGACCAGCCAGCCATTGATCCCACTCGCCAGCCAGATCGCTGGCCGCTGA
>JBEBXX010000445.1:0-3378 GCA_040391435.1 Aureliella helgolandensis
ACCTGTGGCTTCGCAGCCAGCCACGAAAACGGCGGTGGGGCGGTCGTAGGTACCGCCGGTGTGCCAATCCCGCACTCTTCACCGATATCAAATAAACGCCCGCGAGTTTGCCCCAGCATGCCACGCCCGATGACCCGCCCCAGGTTGCGTCGAGCTGGCTCGGACAGCGTCAACACCACGCTGGTTTGTCGATCGGGTTCCTTTACATCGACCGTGTCAAAAAACTCGTACCACACACGAGATTGATCGACCGGATCGGCGTTTTGGAACGCCACCAAATCGCCCGCGTAGCTGCTATCGACGGCGCGCTGCACGACCAGATCCCAAGTGTCCTGCCAGCCCTTGGGTAGCTCGGCCAGTTTAGCGGCGTCGAGCAAGTTGGGCAGATCGGCGCTCTTCCACGAAAAGCCGCTCGGCACTGGAGGTCCGTAGAGCGTGCCTGTGAGTCGCGTGATAGCATCGCGTTGGCCCGCGGTTGGTTCGGTAGGCGTAGCTAGCGAGCCACCGGGGCCAGCCAATCGCGCGACCACCTCAGGGCCCGTCTCAATCGTCTTCAGCAAAGGTGCCGAGAGCAAGCGCGGATCGGCCCAAAATGGATTCGGCTTGGCATCGGTACTCGGATCGCCAAAGGCAGCGATGAACTGCCCCTCCAAGGTGAAACCGCCCGTGGCCCGCGAGAACGCGCGACCAAGGGCATTGACCACATTGGGATTGCCATCCCAGCGATACAGCCGTCCATCGGGCGTGACGTAGTACGATCGGCCATTCTCGTCGCTGAGCCACTTCTCGTTTTTTCCGCCCCAGTTAGTGGCGTAGTCATTGTCAACAAACAGAGCGTACTCTGCGCCTAGCTTCTTCGCGCGGTAGAATTCGTCGGCGGGATCCTCAGCACCCGTTGGGGCCAGCTCGCTCTGCAACTTGCTCAGAAACAACTTCAGGCGCTGGTCGTCTTGACTGCAACCTTGCCAAGTTGCCACCACGAACTGCTCGCTAACAAACTTCTTGGCGAACCAAGCCAGCTCCTCCGTCTCGCGAAAATCCGATGGCAGCCAATCCTTGACGTTGTTCTCAGTTTTCTGCAGCGCCATTCTGGCACCGCGCCCGGCAAAGGGAACGAAGAAGAACACCAACATCAGCAATATGAGAGCATTCGGGACTCCCAAAGCGGATTTCTTTGAGTAGAAACCTTCTTTCATCCTGCTTGCCAACCCATTCATGCGAGAAGAGAACCTGAGCGCCACAAACCTTCGGACAGGCGCTCCGTGTAAATTGGCTGCAAGCTAACAATCGTGCAAAGCGTACCCACAGCCTATCTACTGCATCGGCGTTTGCGGGATGACATGATTAGTAAAGCTGTTCCGATTGTAGCGGATCAATCGAGCACTTTTGCGGCAGAGATGAGCCGGATGAATTCCTTGTTGGTCTTGAAGCGGCCCAACTGCTTGGTCAATTGCTCCATGGCCTCGACCGGGTGCATGGTGTTGAGCGTGCGGCGTAGCATGGTCACCGCATTGAGCGTCTCTTCGTCATGCAACAGCTCTTCACGACGCGTGCCGGAGAGCGAGATGTCGATGGCCGGCCAGACACGCCGTTCGGCCAAGCGTCGGTCGAGGACCAATTCCATGTTGCCGGTCCCCTTGAACTCTTGGAAGATCAAATCGTCCATGCGGCTGCCGGTATCCACCAGCGCCGTGCCGACGATGGTCAGCGAGCCCCCTTCGGCGAAAGCACGCGCCGAAGCGAAGAGCTTCTTCGGAATATCCATAGCCTTGATATTCACACCGCCAGACATCGTGGGGCCGCTACTACTGACCCACTTGTTAAACGCACGAGCCAAGCGCGTAATCGAGTCCATCAGTAGAAAAACATCTTTGCCCATTTCGGTCAGACGCTTGCAACGGTCGATGACCAATTGGCTCAGGCGCACGTGACTGTCGATGTCCATGTCCAAGCTGCTAGCAATCACCTCGCCGTTGATAACGTTGCGCTTCATATCCGTCACTTCTTCAGGTCGCTCGTCGATCAGCAACACTAATAGCGTGACTTCGGGGTGATTGAGCGCAATGCCACGACTGATGTGCTGCAGCATAATCGTCTTGCCGCTGCGCGGCGGAGCAACGATCAGCGCCCGTTGGCCTTTGCCAAAGGGAGCCAACAGATCAATGATGCGATTGGTTAATGGTTCAGGACCAGTCTCCAAATGCAGCCATTGCTCGGGATTGATGGGCGTCAACGCTTTATCATCATCAAAATGCTTGACATTGATGTACTCTTCAGGCTTCATGCCATCGACGTCCATGATCTCACGGACGCGAGGCCCCTGCTGACGACGGCCGGGTTGCATCATCGACTTGATGAGCACCCCCTGTCGCAAGCCGAATTTCTCGATCATCGTGCCAGGCACGAAAGGATCGGTGCGTTCCCGCGTGTAGTTGTTTTCGCCACTGCGCAGAAAGCCGTAGCCGTTGGGATGCATCTCGAGCACGCCGGAGAATTCGACCAAGGCGATCTCGCCATTTTCGTCGACGGCCGGCTCAGGGAACGACTCGTTGTTTCCGTTGCTGGAACCGTATTCGCTGCGACGGCGGTTGGACGCTGGACGCCGGCGACCGCTAGGGGAGTTTGAAGAATACCCAGCAGGGCCACGACTTGAATCGCGACCAGTGTCACGGTTGCTACTTTGAGTAGGCGAACCTCCGCCGGTACGTGGGCGAAACCTCTTTTTCTTTGCCATGCAGTTCAGATCCAGCATTTAAGATGAGCTGCCAAGCATCCTCATTGCACCATCGTTTTCGCGATTTTAAGGGTGCGGATATGTACTCGACAGCAGGCCTAGGAAGATCAATGAAAGTTCAACGAAGCAGGGAGTCAACCCCGGTGGGATAACCGGCGCGGTGCCCTCAGTCACTTCGTCATCAGCATCCGCTCCTCGGACACCTAACGCTCCACTCAGAATCAAATAACGTAGGGACCAATGAAGGTCGATTCTTCTAGCCTGCTCGGGATAAAGCCCGCGCTGACGGACGCTTTACAGCATCCTAACAACCCAGAGCGAGAGCACAAAACCTTAAACCGCATGTTTAACGATGGTCATCCAAGACAGACAAGTCGCGAACTTCTTTAACTTGTGGAGGAGACCCAAAGGCGGTCGAGCGGTAGTTCCGCTGAAGAATCCTTAATTGTTTGTTCGTAAGTCGAATATTATCCATTGTAAGCTCGATGTCAAGTCAATCTAGCTTTGATAGCACTCGAATCTTCTATTTTTGGCATTTTTACTACAATCGCTTTAAGTGGTAAAGTCTGCCAAACCGATAGATCGTACAAGGCATCTACCAAGTCGGTGCGGTGCCAAGTTGGCCGTGGCTAAGTTGCTGCGGT
>JBEBXX010000446.1:0-3378 GCA_040391435.1 Aureliella helgolandensis
GCATCGAGGAACTCAACCGCATCGCCGAGCCAGTCTCGAGCTAGATCGACCTGCTGGATAATCCAGCCTTCAGGCAATCGCTCTGCTCGCTGCGGACAGCCCACAATAGATCCTCGCCCCTCAGGGAGAGGATCTTTGCGTATAAAGACGTCTGCTCACAAGCTGGCGACTTTGCTCGTAGATCTTCGCGGCAACGTCAACATGGCCCCCAGGTCTGACCAACATGCTTGGTGGTGTCGTAAGAGCGGTTTATTGCAATGCGCAATTAAAAACATCGCAATCGCCCGAGTCACCACAGCCAAAAGCGCTAGCTTGGCTCTCGGTAAAGGGTTTCATCGATAACTTCGCCCACCACGAAAGCTGGCAATCGCGTGGCATTATTCATCAAACGCAGACGAGCGACCAGCTCGCCGCCAAGTCTGCGCGACCAGCATGCCGTGGCTGCTTATCCGCTCGGCTGCCAGCCGCATAGCGTTCCGCTGGAGGAGCGGCTGGCAATCAACCAGTTGGCTATTACCGAGGCCGGTTTGCCGGGCAAAGAAGAGGTGCATCGCCCACAACAGCAGGCGCGCACGGGGTCGCTGCCATGGCGCGCGTGGATAAGTAAAGTCCACATACAAGTACACCCCGTCGTCGCGCAGTCCGGTTAACCACAGCGGCAGATGCTCGCTCAATTCCGCTGGGCTGAAACAGTCTAGAAAAAAGGGTGTGACCACGACGTCAAAAGCCTGCCGCTGCGGCGCGTAGCTCAGGGCGTCGCGCTGCTCGAATCGAACCACCCCCGCCCAGGCATCCGAGCAGGGCTGCTTGCTGACCACGGCTGCCAACCGCGATCGCTGCTGCTGCAGCATGGCCGAGCTGAAGTCCACGCTGGTGATCGACCAAGGTGCCACAGTCGCTCCAGAAGTGCGAACTGCGCCGCGCCGCGCCAGGTTACGTCGATAAATGTACAGTTGCTCCAGCAGACGGCCGTCGCCATCGCCCAGAATCAGCAACTGTTGCCACGCGGGAAGCTGGTCGATCAATGCCGTACGGGCCCGCTGCAACTGGCCGCCAAATACCAGCCATTCCAACGCATGATAGCTGGCGGACAATCGATCGTAGCCCTGCGCTTTATCCATCTTGAACTCGCTGACTGACGTCATCCAGCCGCTGTGGCGGAAATTGGGCGCGACCAGCACATCACACGCATCACATCCAACACAACAGCACCAGTGGTGGAGTCCACAGGACGGCATCGACCCAGGCGCTGCGCACATCGAACATCGGCGGAGAGCTACCGGCAGCCGCGATGTGAGCACGCCTACAAAAACCGCTGGCCGGCAAAAACACGGAAACCAGCAACCCCAACGCGCTGGCTAGGCCCGCAATCTCAAGGGGTAGAGGAAGAGCTAGAAGCAGCAAGGCTCCCAGCGGCAGCCCCACTAAGGCCGCTGCCAAACAGACTTGAGCCCTGGTGCGCGATGAGCCGTTGTCTACCCTGTCCGGGCGAGTCGCGATTGAGGGGAACGCTTGCGCTCGATCATACACGCATTCAAAGCGAGCCACTAAAATGCAATTCCACGAAAACAGCACCGCCAGCGCACAGGTCGCTGCGAGCAGCGGCCACGCCGTCGCAGCCACATGGACAAGGCTGCCGGCGGAGGCTTGACCGCTGGAGAACCATTCAGTCCAAGTGGTCAGCGAGATCCCTAGGGCGAATAGCAGGCCCACTCGCACCTCTTTGGGCAGACGCGTTTCCAACCACTGCAAATCTCCAGTCCCAGATTCGCACGCCACGCTCTGCGCGGCGCAATGCCCTGCAGAAACATCCGCCGCGGCCACATCCTCAGCGGCGACACCCTCAGAGAAAAGACGCTCAGGGCGAGAGCGTTGCGAAGTAAAGTGCACGCTGGCTCCATACACCAACACGGCTGAAGCTAGGAATAAGCCGTTGCGCACCAACTCCATCGGCAGCCAGCGAACTACCACCAGCGTATTGGCCAATAGTCCTACAATCCACAGCGCCATAAACAGGCGACGGTGTCGTCGGTAGAATCGGTGACGCAGAGTATGCGGTCGCTGCACGTCCAGCTTGGCCCCGTCGAGCAAGCGATCCGCGACGTAGATCAGCCACACCGTGAGCCCTAAGGCCACGCCTTCCGGCCACCGCGTAGAACGACTGCAAAAGACCCGCATCAACAACTGCTGCCACACGACCGCTACAAATACTGCATCGAGCGAAAGCACGTTTGCCCAGGCGGGAAGTGGAATGCGCCCCAGCCCACTAGCGTCGCCGACTGCCAACTTCACGATTCTAGCTTGAAACCGATCTTCAAAGTCACTTGCCAATGCGAGACTTTGCCATCGGCAATATCGCCGCGCGTCTCGACGACTTCAAACCACCGCATGTCGCGCACGGATCGAGCCGCTTGGGCTAGAGCGTTGGCGACTGCATCCTCGATCGAGGTTGGCGAACTGCCCACGATTTCGAGTTTCTTATAGACGTGCTCAGACATGGTTTGCTCCTACTTGGTCGTCGGTTCTTGGCTTCATACACCTATAAGTGTAGAATGTTGGCCACGATGAAGCTAGTCGATGCACGAGATTGCGAATTGGACTACGCTGCCGCCAACAACTACGCGCACTCCAGTTAGCCGCTGAAAGCAGCCATGCCGACATTGATCAAAGTAGCCC
This sequence comes from Aureliella helgolandensis, assembly GCA_040391435.1. Classification (GTDB taxonomy): domain Bacteria; phylum Planctomycetota; class Planctomycetia; order Pirellulales; family Pirellulaceae; genus Aureliella; species Aureliella helgolandensis_A. Next base: position 2,677 of record JBEBXX010000446.1, read on the forward strand.
AGGTCTCCGCGGTGCCTCCCGGAAGCAGCCTGCTGGTGGAGGCCGATGGACAATTCCTAGCGCTGTTCAACGTGGCAGGAAGTTTTTACGCGATCGATGATGCCTGCCCGCATCAGGGCGCTTCGCTCAGCGAGGGAGAGGTGGTCCGTGGGTGCGTAGTGGTCTGTCCCTGGCATGGCTGGGAGTTCGACGTTACCAACGGCCAACTGCTAACTCCACCCGGCACTCTCCACACGACAACCTACCGAGTTGTCGTGGAGGGTGATGACGTACTAATTGAACTCTGAGCGACTACTTGCTCAGAACATCAAAGTTAAATTCTTGAGCCCCGTCTGCAGTGACGTCAATCGACTGAGTGCTCTTGGAATTCCACTGTGGCGGCGCTAGATCGGCCGGTGGACGCTCGGTTTCGCCGGGCATGGTGGCGGTGTCTTCCGCACCCTCCGCGCCTGGCTTGGGAATGTTGATCCGCACGCGATACTTACCAACAGGCAGACCATTTTTCTTTTCGATGGCATACTTACCGTTTTGAATCACCCCACCGCTGGAGATCGTCGATTCGCCTCCCTGAGGTTCGAAGCTAATACTGCCGTTGCCAACAGGGGCACCGTCGAGTGTTACCGAACCAGAGATCGCTTTTCTTCCCAGTCCATCATCCTCGCCGCATCCCACCATCAATGAGAGGCAGACTGCGAGAGTAGC
>JBEBXX010000447.1:0-3374 GCA_040391435.1 Aureliella helgolandensis
AGCTTCTAGCTTGCGAGTGGCCTAAGCTTCTAGCTTGCGAGTGGCCTAAGCTTCTAGTTTGCGACGCCTTTGTTGGTCCTCTGGCAAGCAGGATGCATACCCCACGGACCGGCAAGCAGGATGCATACCCCACCTCGCGTGGCGTAAGCTTCTAGCTTGCGATGCCTTTGTTGGTCCTTCGGCAAGCAGGATGCATACATCACAGGTTGGCAAGCAGGATGCATACCCCACCTCGCGTGGCGTAAGCTTCTAGCTTGCGAGTGGCGTAAGCTTCTAGCTTGCGATGCCTTTATTTAGTCCTTCGGCAAGCAGGATGAATACCCCACGAGCTGGCAAGCAGGATGCTTACACCACGGACCGGCAAGCAGGATGCATACCCCACAGGTTGGCAAGCAGGATGCTTACCCCACTTTACTGCCCGCGGCGCGCCTTGCGATTAAATTCGGCCGGATCGAACGGGTCGTCTGCGGCCGCCATGCTGCCGTTGCTGGCTTCCCCCAAAATGTCCTGTAGCTGAGCGTCTAGAGCGTCCAGTTCGGCTGACGACGGGGGCTGAACTCCTACCGGAAATCCGGCAGCAGGGAAGACGAGCTCCGTCCGCGGAGCAGCCTGAGAGAAATTGCCAGCGCTAGCTACACTGCCGACAAGCGGTGTTTGCGGTACGCGACGCAGCGGCGTTCCGCCGGGAGCGACGGGCTTTAGGCCCGCGGTGCTCGGTTGAGCTGTAGGCTGTGTGGCCACGCTGGCAACTGCGGAGACGACCGGATTGCGAACAAAGCCAACCCAGTCCTGTAGTTCCTGGATCAATTTGGGATCGGTCGCCGTCAGCGCGGGCTCGCGCTGAATTCCGTGGGCGTGTGTGGCAAAATGCAGTAACGGAGCGATTTGATTGGGGTCGTTGGGCACGTGCTTCAAGACGCTAGCCAAGTTGCCTGCTGCGGTTTGAGCGTGCGTCTTACCGTACGGCTCGAGCAATCTCAACGAACTGCTCCCCTGCACGCCATGGCAGGCCGCTTGAGAGCACCGATTGAGCAAAATGGGTTCAACCCGCGAGGCAAAGCGTTTGGCGATGTCTGGATGCAGTCCGCTCGGAGTTGCAAAGGTGCTGGCCGTTACCACGCTCGGCTGGCTGGGCGGCGGCGCAACTTGCGAACGAGCTGGCGAGTCCGCACTGGTTGCAGGCTGGACCGGCGGCCCCAGCCCCAAGTATTCGCGGAAGCCCTGATCGTGCAGCAATTGCTCTTCCAATTCCACACCCAACTGCTTCACCCGCGGATGGTTGGCGTTGCTGCGCACCACGATCGTGTAATGCTCGGCCGCCTGCGACAGCAAGCCATTGAGCAGACACCAGCGTGTCAAATGAAAATGGTCACCGATGCTCGTCGGCGAAATCCCAGCGCGTTTTCTGTTGTAGAGTTCTTCCAACGAATTCGCGACGTGGGCCACATTCTCGCTAGGAATGGAGACGCGCGAATTGGGGGCGAGTTCGATCTCGTAAAAGCCGGCGCGTTGCAGAACCTTGCCAAATAGCACGCGGTCGGTCTGCTTGAGCAGTACCGCTCGCTGCCCAACCTCTTGGCCATGGGCAAACCCACAGCTTACCAGCAAAAACACCAGAGGGCCCAGGCCGCGCAGCCAGCGCCGGGCGGCCTGCGCGGACGCTCGGCAGTGGGATCGTTTCGGCTTGGCGGCATAGGTAGTCATGGTGGATGACGGTACGCAGTTTGACTAGCAAAAGTCAAGTGCAATTGTCTAAAGCGCGGCAGCCCAGCAGGGTGGTCCGCGCCGGGCCGTGGCGAACAGCTAGACAACTAGCCCGCCTGGGCGGCGAAATGTCAGCCGGTTGCTAGGAAGTTCTGGGGAATTCCACTACGCTGAAGTCGCCTCGGAATTCGGGTGGAAAAACTAACCTCGTATTGCAAAAAGGATAGACCAAGCCAATGTCAGACCAGCGGTTGAGTATGCGTTATGAAGGGCGAGTGCAGGGGGTTGGCTTTCGCATGAATGTGGCCGACGTGGCACGCGGCTTTAACGTCACGGGCCGCGTGGCCAACGTCCGAGATGGCTCAGTCGACCTGCAGGCGGAGGGGAGCCAGGAGGAGCTGCTGCGTTTTCAGGCAGCCATTGCGGAGCGACTAAACCGTTTTAGTACCCGCGCAAACCAGCAATGGAGCCAGATTGCCCAGCCGAGCTGGACCGAATTCGCAATTGGTGCCGATTTGGAGCGCTAGCGGGCGGCTCAGCCGAACCGACTCCTAACAACCGACGTAATCACTATCTGGAACCAGTTTTTGACGCATTGACTGCAGATGGCCTGTCGACTTGGGCTGTCGCTTGAGTCAAAATGTTGCGTAGTTAACCCGCGTATACTTTGCATCACCCCTTCGGCTTATCTCCACAAGATCGACTCCGACATGATCGCTGACCTGACAGCCCTGCCGTTTAGCCTGCCTCTTCTGCCGCTCGGTCAGGCGAGTTCCTGGATGACCGCTTGGCTGACACCTATCTGGTTTTTAGCGGCTGGCGTTGGCTTGGGGCTCCTGGCTCTAGCCGCCTGCATGCTGCTCTTCCGGACTTTGTCCTACATTCCCGTCTGGGAAAAGCTGTCCCACTCGGTAGCCGGACACGCGGTAGCAGCGCTTATCACAGCCGCTTTGGCGGCTGGCATATGGTCTGTGATCCCTGCCAATATGCTGGGAAGCGCCGATCTGAAGGAGCCGCTGCTGCTGTCAATTGCCCTGGTGCTGCTCAGCGCCATCGTCGGCTGGTCGCTGGTCTTTTGCTGTTCGAAGCAGGCGTCCAAATACTCGATAGCGACCCTCAGCGAAGGGGCGGCGGGCTTTTTGGCCATCACAGCCCTGATCATTGTATTTGTCGGCGCAGCCGCGTGGGCTGTCGGAGCCGCTCTGGGCACTCCCATCGTGGCCGAACCGATGCGGGCTTTCGCAAGCATTCCTCAATTGTTCTCCACCGGAGAAACCGTGGTCGTCCGCGAGCTGGCCCCACAGCCGGCCGAGGGCCAAGCCGAATTTGTTCCCGTCGATCTGCCCATCGATTTCGAATTGCTCGACGAACTGAAAATCCACTCCGATATGTCCGTCCTGCTAGCCGACGCAGCCGATTCGGCCAGCTTTAGCCGCGCGCCAGTACGCATTGGCGCAGGCGAGACATTGAGCTGGAATCGCCGCAATCAAAGCATCGAAAGCCTGCCGATTCCAACCGACGAAGCCCTTCAATTGCACGTCCAGAACCAGGAGGTCTACCCTGCGCAGTTGACCTTCACCGTCGCGACTGTTCCGCCTGTGCCAGAGGCGGCCAGCTTGATCATTACCGCGCTGGCTGTGCTGCTGATCGGGCTTTCTAGATTGTTGCAG
>JBEBXX010000448.1:0-3366 GCA_040391435.1 Aureliella helgolandensis
TTCGCCGGACTGAATGGCCAATACGCCACGCACGACCAGCTCCATGGCGTTCAGTTCATACTTGCTGATCAAGCCGAGTTTCTCTGCAAAGGGCTGGAAGACCACGTTGGCGGCGATCGCTCCGTACAAAGTCGTGATCAGCGCCACCGCCATGCCTTTGCCGATGTTCGATGGATCGGACATGTCGCTGAGCATCATGATCAATCCCAGGAGCGTGCCGATCATCCCATAGGCGGGAGCGAAACGAGCCAGTTGATCGAGCATGGAGCGGCCTTCCTTATGGCGTTTGGCGAGGGCCTCCATCTCAGTTCGCATGACCGATTCGATCGTTTCGGCGTCGTTGCCATCGATGGCCATCTGCAAGCCCGATTTGATCACCGGTTGCTGTACGTCGGACATTTTGCTTTCGAGTGCCAGGAGTCCATCGCGTCGGGCTACCTCTGCCAGGCTGACGAGCGTATTGATGAGCGCGAGCAGATCTTCCGATTTATTCATGAAGGCTTTTTTCATGACCAACGGCAGCCCTAACATCGACTTCAGCGGGAAAGCCATCATGGCCGCTGCGCCGGAGCCACCCACGACCACCGCGATCGACGGAATGTCGATGAAAGCCGTCAGCGGGGCGCTGCCAATCATGATCGACCCGAGGATCAGGCCGATGGCTAGAAAAAATCCAACGATTGAGGTGATGTCCACTGGGACTACTCCGAACAAGCTGCGTGGTTGTGAGGTATGGAAAAGCTCGGCAGCATCGCTTTCCGCTGCTGGTACTCGACTGCCAATTGGACGACTTGATCCATGGGCTCGCGAATCACGATCCGGTCACCTGAGGTCAGCGTAACAAACGTATCGGGACGTTCTTCGACATATCGAATTAAGTCCGCGTTGAGGATGAAAGCCTGCCCATCCAAGCGCGTCAATTTGATCATGCGTACACTCGCTACCTAGACTGATGCCGGTTGGTTCTTCCAGACGATTGAGAACTAACAGGCAAACGTAGGTTACAAATGCGAGTGCAATTTAAATGAGGAAAGAAAACAACATTGGCCGCTCAGAAAACGCCGCACAGCCTGCTGCCTCCGCCTGCATATTCGCTACCATCGGCAAGAGCGGTTTAACGAATGGGGATGGGGTGCCGTGGGGTGGGGAATGAGGTGGGGTGGGGAATGAGGTGGGGTGTGAAAGTTGGGATGTGCAGGGTGGCCCTACGCTAGCGCGTTAGGCTAGCAGGGTGCACAAGCAGGGTGGCCCTACGCTAGCGCGTTAGGCTAGCAGGGTGCACAAGCAAGGTGGCCCTACGCTAGCGCGTTAGGCTAGCAAGGTGCAAGGTGCAGGATACGTGTGCGGGGAATTTCAGCACTCACTCGCGCTGGAGCAGGCAAGTAACGATGGCTTGCATGATTTGTCCGCTGCCGATCTGACCGCTTTTCTCGCCGGTCTTGCCTTTGAGACTGATTCGCCTTTGAGGCAACTGCAGCAGTTCGCCAATTCGCGCGCAGATGGCCGATCGGTGCGGCAGCAATTTGGGCCGCTCGGCCAGCACAACACAGTCGATATTGGCGATTTGCCAACCTGCCGCACGCACTCGGCTCCAGGCCTGCGCCAGCATTTCTCCCGAGTCGCGCCCGCGATTCTCTGCGAGCGTGTCGGGGAACATCTCTCCGATGTCTCCCAGGTTGGCCGCTCCCAGCAGGCTGTCGGTTACAGCGTGCAGCAGCACATCGGCATCGCTGTGCCCCACTAGATGCATATCGACATCGATGTCGATGCCACCCAGTCGTAGCGGACCGCCGGCGTCGATGCGATGAGTATCGTGGCCTAGGCCGACGCGAATTTCTGGAAGCATACCGGAGAAGGAGGTTAGAGGCTGTGCGCGTTGGGGCTGGTCAGTATAATTCGACCCCTATGGCCATTATCGAAATAGAAAACCTATCGAAGTCGTACCGAGTTTACCAAAAGCACGAGGGTTTGTTAGCCGCCATGCGCGGGCTGATGCATCGCGAGTATCGCGACGTTGAGGCGGTGCGGGGCGTGAATCTAACCGTCGAGCAGGGGGAGTTTGTCGCCTTCTTGGGTCCCAACGGAGCTGGCAAGACCACGACGCTGAAACTGCTCTCGGGAGTTATCTATCCCACCGGAGGAACGGCTCGCGTGATGGGACACGTCCCTTGGCTGCGCGACAACGACTACCGCCGCCGTTTCGCTTTGGTGATGGGGCAGAAGAACCAGCTATGGTGGGATCTGCCCGCTCAGGAGTCATTCCGGCTGCATGAGAAGATCTATCAGATCGATCCGCGCGAATTTACTCGCTCGCTGAATGAACTGGCCGATTTGCTGCAAGTTCAGAAGCTGTTGGGACGCCCGGTTCGCGAGCTGTCGCTCGGGGAGCGGATGAAAATGGAGTTGATCGCCGCCTTGCTGCACTCGCCCGACGTGTTGTTCTTAGACGAACCAACCATTGGCCTGGACGTGGTTGCCCAGCACAACATTCAGCAATTCCTGCGCTACTACCAAGAACAGCGCAAGACCACGGTCATCTTGACCAGCCACTATATGAAGGACATCGCCGCGCTGTGCCAGCGCGTGGTGGTGATTACCGACGGGGCGATCAAGTTCGATGGCTCGCTGGCGGGGATCATCGATAACTTTAGCGGTTCCAAAATTCTCAAGCTGCAGCTCTCCGTCGGTCAAGCCGCCGAAGGACTCGAGCGTTTCGCTGAGGTGACCTCGGTCGTATTGCCCAAGGTGACGCTGCGCTGCGCGCGCGCCGAGGTGCCGAAGATGTTGGCCGCCATTTTGCAGCACTACCAAGTCGATGACGTGGCAGTCGAAGACCCGCCTCTGGAAGACGTAATCGCCGACCTGTACCAGAAGTAAAACCATGTTTGCGTTGAGTCTAACGAACCGAGTTGCTTGTTGGTGGATGATCTTCCGCATTGCCTTGGAAGAGCGTCTGGCCTACCGCGGTGACTTCGCGCTGGGAACGCTGATGCGTTTCTTGCCGATCATCACGCAGATTTTTTTGTGGGCGGCGGTGTTCGAGTCCGTCGGAGGCGGTTCGGCAACGGCCCGCGTGGCCGGCTATTCGCTGCACGACATGATTGCCTATTATTTGCTATCGATGCTGGCTCGAGCCTTTTCCAGTATGCCCGGGCTGGCGTCGACGATCGCCAAGCAGATTCGCGAGGGAGAGATCAAGAAGTATATCGTGCAGCCCATCGACCTAATTAGCTTTATGCTGTTGGGACGCATGGCTCATAAGGTCGCTTACTACACGATCTCTACGCTCCCGTTTGCGCTGGTGTTCTTCCTGTGCCGTGGGTATTTTGAAAACGGCTGGCCCGGCAGCGAGGTCATGACCGCTTT
>JBEBXX010000449.1:0-3352 GCA_040391435.1 Aureliella helgolandensis
GTTTCTAGCTCTGCAAAGCTCGCGCGATGGGCTCTACTGCCGCATTCCGCACGACCGGGTTCGTGAGCCGGGGGCTTGCCAGCCCGACCCGGCGGCCGAGCGCTGCGGGAAGTACCGAGCTACGCCTTCACCACCCTGCGACTGGCTTTGATTAAACACATCAGGGGTTGTCAAAATGGGAGTTGAGCCGTAACCTAGAGGTAAAAGAACACCGCGAACGTTCGCCAAGTTCTACGCGTCATTTTTTATTGTCGGGATCCCATGGATACCACCTGCTTAGATCACATCCGCCCCATCGATCAGGTGGTTCTGGATTTGCTTCGGCAGTACCATAGTTTGTCGATTCAGGCCCTGACTGAGAAGCTGGAAGTGACCGCCACAGCCGTCCGCCAGCGGCTTGAGCGGTTGGTGCAAGTCGATTTGGTAGGCCGTCGCAAGGCGGGCATGGGACGCGGTCGCCCGCAGTTTCAGTATTTCCTGACGCCGCTCGGGATGCGGTATGCGTCGGCCAGTTATACCGACTTGGCGGCAGCCCTGTGGCACGAGATTTTGGAGCTCCCCAATCCGTTGCAGCGCAAGCGGATTTTGCGGCGCGTAGCTAAGCGGATGGGGCAGGAGTTGAAGGACTCGCTCCCACCGGACGGCGATTTGACCGAGCAGTTTTCCGCAGTGGCCACGATCATGGGCCGCCGCAAGGTGCCAGCCAGCGTCAACGCCGAAGGCGAGCTACCGATCCTGGAAATGCATGCCTGTCCCTATCCGGAGTTGACCGGCGACGATCCCAGTCGGCAGCTTTGCGAAATGGAGCAGGAGATGATTAGTGAGGCCATTGGGCAATCCGTTCAACTGGATTGTTGTCGCTTGGATGGACACCAGCTCTGCCAGTTCCGGCCCGTCGTTCAAACTGTCCAATAGATTATTTGTTAGCATTCCTTAAAAGAAAAGAATCTGAATTCGATGAGCCACGTCCTGAAGATTGAAAATCTACACGTATCGGTCAACGGCAAGTCCATTTTGCACGGCGTGAACCTTGAGATTAAGCACGGTTCCACGCACGCCTTGATGGGGCCCAACGGCTCGGGCAAGAGCACGTTAGGACTAGTCATCGCCGGGCATCCGGGGTACGAAGTCACCGAGGGTACTATCACGCTCGACGGTGTCGATCTGTCCGAGATGGAGGCCGATGGCCGCGCCCGTGCCGGCATCTTCATGGCTTTCCAGCGCCCAGTGAGCGTCCCCGGAGTGAAGATGGCCGACTTTCTGCGGCACGCGACGACGAACGTTCGCCGACCCGACCGTAAGGAGGGCGAAGAGCTGATCACCATGCGCGAGTTCCGCAAGGAGCTGCGAGAGAAGATGGAACAACTGAAAATGGATCCAGAGTTCGCGCGGCGGTATGTCAACGAGGGCTTTTCCGGCGGTGAAATGAAGCGCGCCGAGATCCTCCAGTTGGCCATGCTGCAGCCCAAGTTCGCCATCCTAGATGAAACCGACAGTGGACTAGACGCCGATGCCGTGCGGCTGGCCAGTGCCAGTATCGCCGAGATCGGCCGCAATAAGATTGGGCTGTTGATCATTACCCACCACGATAAATTGCTCGAGCACAATCCGCCCGACTTTACCCACGTGATGCTCGGCGGCCGCATCGTCGAAACCGGCGGCGTTGAACTAGCTCAGGAATTGTACTCGCAGGGATACGAGCGCATTCGGGTGGCCTATCCCGAAGCCGAGCGAGCCAACCAGGAAATGCTCAATGACGAAACTGCGGAGGTCAGCGTGGGCTAGTCGCTCGGCGCTCGCCATGGAAGGTTCCATTTAACCAGCCGCGTCGCAGCACGTGCACAGCATCGTTTCACAACTGACAACCATTCAATTTTACATATAAGAGTGCAAGCATGGCTACCGATTTGGAAACAGCTCCGCTAAGCGTCGCCACTAAAGAACACATCGGCGAGATCAACAAATACAATTTCCGCACCGAGAGCACGGCGATCTTCAAATCTCGCAAGGGGATCGATCGCGATATCGTCTGCCAAATCTCGGAAATTAAGAACGAACCGCAGTGGATGCTCGACTTCCGGCTGAAGTCGCTGGACATCTTCAACTCCAAACCCAATCCGGTTTGGGGGGGCGATATCTCGCTCGATTTCCAGGACATCTATTACTACCTCAAGCCTTCGGATCACAAGGGCAAGACGTGGGATGACGTGCCGCAGGAGATCAAGGATACGTTCGATAAGCTGGGGATTCCCGAGGCGGAGAAGAAGTATCTGTCTGGAGTAAAGGCCCAGTTCGAGAGCGAAGTAGTCTACGGATCGCTCAAGCAGGACTTGGCCGATCAAGGGGTGATCTTCCTCGATACCGACACAGCCGTGCGCGAGCACCCCGACTTGGTGCGCGAATACTTCGGCAAGATCATTCCTCCCAGCGACAACAAATTTGCCGCGCTGAACTCGGCCGTGTGGTCGGGCGGCTCGTTCATCTATGTTCCGCCGGGTGTGCACATCGAATTCCCGCTGCAGGCCTACTTCCGCATCAACGCGGAGAATATGGGACAGTTCGAACGCACGCTAATCATCGTCGACGAAGGCGCTTCGGTGCACTATGTGGAAGGCTGCACGGCCCCCATGTACACCAGCGAGAGCCTGCACTCGGCTGTGGTTGAAGTGGTTTGCAAACGCGGCAGCCGCTGCCGTTATACCACCATCCAGAACTGGGCCAACAACATTTACAACTTGGTTACCAAGCGCGCGGTGGCCTACCAGGATGCGACCATGGAATGGGTCGACGGAAACCTAGGAAGCACACTGACCATGAATAACCCAGCGGTGTACATGGTCGAGCCAGGGGCGCTAGGAGAGATTTTGTCGATTGCGTTTTCCAGCAAGGGACAGCATCAAGATGCGGGGGCCAAGTTGGTACACGCAGCGCCGCATACCACCGGGCAGATTATCAGCAAGTCGATCAGCAAAAATGGCGGTCGCAGCAGCTATCGCGGTCTGGTGCGCGTGGAAAAAGGGGCCAAACATAGCAAGTGCAATGTGGTCTGCGATGCGCTCATCCTCGATCCGCAAAGCCGTTCCGATACCTATCCATACATCGAGATTATGGAACAGGATGTGAGCATTGGCCACGAAGCGAGCGTGTCGCGGATCGGCGAGGAGCAATTGTTCTACCTCATGAGCCGCGGGCTGAGCGAGGCCGAAGGCAGCACGATGGTCGTCAATGGCTTCATCGAACCACTGGTCAAAGAACTCCCCATGGAGTACGCGGTGGAAATGAACCGCTTAATTCAGTTGCAGATGGAAGGCTCCGTCGGCTAGGCAGTCGCGCAGTGTAGACGGGTGGCACA
>JBEBXX010000450.1:0-3352 GCA_040391435.1 Aureliella helgolandensis
TCTTTTTTTGAAGATACCTAAGCAGCTCGTGTATAGCATCGAGTTTCATCCAGAGTATGAACAAAACGGCTACGTCTTTGTGTTTAGCAATGGCACTGCCGATCAACCCCAACGCAAGAATCGCATCTCGCGATTTACTGTGCCTCGGCAGGCCGATGCAGCCCTCCCCGTGGCGACTGATAGCGAGCTGATAATCCTCGAGTGGAATTCTGCGGGGCACGATGGCGGTGGTATGGCCTTCGGCCGCGATGGCATGCTGTATATCACTTCCGGAGACGGCACCAGCGATTCGGACGCTTGGCTGTCGGCTCAAGACATTACCCAATTGCAAGGAGGCGTGCTGCGGATCGACGTACGGCAGGCGACCGTGGAACGGCCGTACACGATTCCGCCGGACAATCCCTTTCTAGACATCCCCGGGGCGCGCGGTGAATTCTGGGCAATCGGCTTGCGCAACCCGTGGAGGATGAGCATCGATCGCCACAATGGACAAATCTGGGTGGGCAATAACGGGCAGGATCTGTGGGAGACAGTGCACCTGATCGGCCGCGGCGAAAACTATGGCTGGAGCGTTTACGAAGGCAGCCATCCCTTTTACGCCAATCGCCAACTGGGCCCGGGAAAACTGATGCGGCCCACCTTGGAACACCATCACATCGAAGCTCGCTCGCTGACCGGAGGCGTTGTCTACGAAGGACAGCAGCTATCGAAACTTACCGGCGCTTACATCTATGGAGATTATGCGACGGGGAAGATCTGGGCGGCGCGGCACGATGGCGACCAAGTTACATGGCAGGCTGAGATTGCCGACACGCAACTGCAGATCGCCGCCTTTTGCAATTCGCATCATGGCGAATTGTTGCTAGTCGACCACGCGGAGGACGGAGGCATCTATCGTCTAGAGCCCACTCCTGCGCCGCAGTCTGGCGAAGTCACTGAGTTCCCCAGGAAGTTGAGCGAAACGGGCTTGTTTGACTCGGTCGCCGATCATCGCGTGGCTGCCGGAGTGATTGCCTATTCGGTCAACGCTCCCGGCTGGAATGATGGCGCACGGGCCGAACGCTTCCTGGCTGTGCCTGATGACAAACAGATCGACTACACCTCCCACCGCGGCTGGAATTTCCCCAATGGCTCCGTATTGCTGCAGACTTTATCGCTGGATGTAGGCTCCCCTTCAACAGTCGCCTCGCGCCGCATTGAAACTCGTATGCTCACGCGCCAGCAGGGCGAATGGGCGGCCTACACCTATCTGTGGAACGCAGCCCAGGACGACGCCGTGCTCGTCGAAGCCGCTGGCCAAGAGCTACAGGTGGAAAACGTCCTGTGTGGCTCGGCGGAAGGCCAGGTCGGCGAGCAGCGGATGTGGCGCATCCCCGCTCGAGCCGAATGTTTATCCTGCCACAGCCGAGCGGTCAACTTTGTACTAGGCATGAGCGAAGTGCAAATGAACCGCAATCACGACTATCCCGGTCGCAGCGATAATCAACTACGCACCCTCGAGCACATCGGCCTCTTCACTCGGCCGCTGCCCAAGCCGCCGGAGCAACTGCAGCGACTAGCCGATCCCTACGAACCACACGCCTCTCTCGACGAGCGGGTCAAATCTTACCTGCACACCAATTGCGCTAGCTGCCATGTGGAAGCTGGCGGAGGGAACTCGCGCATGTCGCTGGAGTTCTCCACCCCGCTGGAAAACATGAATCTCATTTCGCAGTTCCCGCAACACGCCAGCTTTGGCATTGCGCAGCCGCAGATCGTCGCCCCCGGCGCTCCGGAGCGGTCTGTCCTGCTCGCCCGCATCGGCCGCCGCGGGCCAGGGCAGATGCCGCCCCTGTTTACTCGTCGCATAGATCACCGCGGCGTCGAACTTCTGCGGCAGTGGATAGCCGGCATGGAACCGGACCGCAAGTTTGTCAAAGAGTGGAGCGTGGCAGACATCGCGGGTCACCTAGCTGAGCTGCAGGCCGGCCGCTCGTTTGAACGCGGTGAAGCGCTATTTACCTCAGCCGGCTGCGCCCAGTGCCATCGCTTCCAGAACGAAAACGCCGGCATCGGTCCCAACTTAACAGGCCTAGCCCAGCGATCCGAGCCTCGTGAAATATTGGAATCGATCATCTCGCCCTCGACGGTTATCGACGACAAGTATGCCGCGACACAGGTCGTCACCACCGACGGAGAGGTAGTGCTCGGGCACATCGAATCAGAAGACGATGATGTGCTCATAGTGCGCAGCCATGAATCCTTTGATGCGCCGCGGACGATCCGCCAAGCGGACATAGAGGTTCGCTCGCTGTCCAAAGTTTCCACCATGCCCAGCGGGACAGTGAACCATCTGCACTTGGAGGAGATTCTCGACCTAGTCGCCTACCTCCTGTCCGACGGCAATGCACAACATGGCTACTTTCAACCGTAGCGTTTTTTGTAGATCGGCAGTCTCTGCCGATTCAGAATTTGCAGTCCCTGCCGATTGCAAACGCACATCGAACAAGCGGCTGAGGACAGCCGCTCTACAACCATTTTGTAGATCGGCAGTCTCTGCCGATTGCAAACAACTTCAAACAAGCGGCTGAGGACAGCCGCTTTACAAACAAGCGGCGGTTGCAGCACCACTCCAGCGCCAAAAGGCAGCCGCTCAAAAGTCATTTAGTTTGCGCAGAGGCGGGAGCGTAGAGCTCTTTGACGCCGTCGCTCAGACCATACAACTGCTCGACTTCTGCAGCGCTCAGAACGCGATCAAACACGGCTAGCTCGTCCATGTGGCCCACGTAGGAGGCGCCCAAAACCATCAGCACTGCGGCGGGATCCCAGTCGAACGTCAAGTCCCAATCCTCGATCGCTCCCATCAACTTGCCGTTCATATACAAGCGGCCCGACGGTTTGTCCGTGTCGCTGTTAATGTTCTCCAGCGTGAACACCACGTGTGTCCACGCATCGCGTGAGAATTGCGGCTTTTCAACCTGCACCATCGGACGCTCAGCGAATGGGATCTCATCCCACCCAACGTTGTTCGGGTTCCAGATCGAGACTAGTGGACGAATGGCGTAACGGAAGTAGCGCGGAGTTTCATCCTTGGAGAACTCCAAAAAGATGAAGCCTTTGTTGCCGCTATCTCCCACGATTTGAATCGGATCGCAATAGCCCGGTTCGAGGTCTTCGTCCGGATTGAGCCTCAGCCAGACCGAGACGGTTGAGTTCCAGTCCTTGGCGTTGTAGTCGAGTACGCCGGAGTTCGTAAAGATCGGCTGGAAGCTGCTCTTCTTAGTGAAATGCAACGCCCCGCCATAACGCCCGGCATCGGCTTCAAGCTGCCCATCTGCATTGGGTTTGGCTCGCTGCAGCACCTGTCCAGCCC
>JBEBXX010000451.1:0-3348 GCA_040391435.1 Aureliella helgolandensis
CCCCCAGCGCGTGGTGGATGGTGGGCTTCTATGGCATCGTTGCAGCCTGGCTCGTGCGTTTCGGCCAACGACGCAACTCGGCCCTGCTAGCGGTCCTGTTGGGCTGGATCGCCGTCGGCATTGCTCCCTACGCCAGCGGCCCGCGTGGCTGGTGGAAGGCTTCAGTCGCTTTGCCTTTGAGCGCAGCGGCTGACGCCAGTCGACCGGACGAATTGCGCTGTACGTTTCTGGATGTAGGTCACGGCACGAGCGTCGTTATCGAGATGCCTAACGGCGAGGTCTGGCTCTACGATGCGGGGCACATGGGATCCTCCGACCGCAGCCATCAAGACATCGCCAACGGATTATGGGATATCCCGACCGCACGCATCGAACGCTTGCTGATCTCACACGCCGACAGCGATCACTACAACGCAACAGCGGGACTGCTCGAGCGATTTGCCCTGGGCCGCCTGGCCAGCACCCAGCAATTTTTTCTAAGCCAGGATCACAATGTTCAAGAGTTGCTGGGCGGCATGGCGGACGACCTGCCACGCGAAGAATTGCAAGCCGGCGACGGTGGCAAAGTCGGCGAGGTAGCGTATCAGATCCTGCATCCAAGTGCAGGCAGGCGGTCTGAGAGTGACAATGCGGACAGCCTGTGTCTGCTGCTTGAATTCGCGGGCAAGCGCCTGCTGCTCCCCGGCGATTTGGAGGGCAGCGGCCTAGCGGATTTAACTCAGCTACCGCCGCGGCCGTGCCACATACTTATGGCCCCGCACCACGGCAGCCTAACGCTCGACCCCAGCGAGCTGCTCGCTTGGTGCCGGCCGCAGTGGGTCATCGTCAGCGGCAATCACCGCGCCATGCGAGCTGAGGTACTCGAAAAGTACAGCTTCGGTGGGTCGCAACTGGGAATCACCTTTCGCGACGGTGCCGTGCAAATTCGCATCGACCACTCCGGAGCATTGAGCGTCTGGCACTGGCGCGCGCAACAGTGGCAACCGCTCGAGCCATAGCCCGCGGCATACCTGAGCCGAGCTTGATACCTGAGCCGAGCTTACATTATTTCAGCTTCGATGCTAGCCGACATACTGCCCGAGCATTTGCTGGCCATCGGGTCTTTGCCAAATGCATGAATCTGGTCACGCTTCAGCTCAGCGTGCTCCTTGGTCGTGGTCAGGCATATGGCGCGACCGCTACTATCGACCTGTTTGGCCAGTTGCAGTGCTCGTTCGAACGTATGTCCAAACAATTGCTGCAACATGGAGATGACGTAATCGAAGGTATGCTCAGAATCATCCCACAGCATGACGTGGTAGCGCGGCTGCCGCTTGGGCTTGGGGCGCTGCGCCTGCGCCTCCCGCCTAGTTTCGACGACTGCTTCGGGTTCCATAACTGCGCTGTTAGAATCAGCCATTGCCTTCTGTAGCTCCTATAAAACACATACGAACATTGATCCATTCAACTGCACTGCATAACCCTACACAACCGCTGTGAGCCCCATAGTTAGACGGCGCGGTTATATTGTTACGCATGGCATCATTGTAACCTTCGCACTAGGTAGGTTAGCAAGCACAATCCATTCCACCGGCACTAGAAAAAGCTCAAAATGACAGACCTTAAAGCGATTGACCAGTACCTCCGGCAAACTCAACCTAGCCATTTAGAACAGCTCAAAGCCTTGCTGCGCATCCCCAGCATCAGCGCGGACTCGGCCTATCGCGACGCGGTCAAGGCGGCAGCCCAGAGCGTGCTGGACACCTTATCCGCAGGGGGGCTGAAAACGGAGTTGATCGAGACCGATGGTCCGCCGCTGGTGTACGCCGAGACGCCGGCCGTGCCGGGTAAGCCCGTGGCACTGGTGTATGGTCACTACGATGTCCAGCCGCCAGACCCGCTTGAGCTATGGACCACCCCCCCGTTTGTTCCCACGGAGCGCGATGGAAATCTGTATGCGCGGGGGGCTACGGATGACAAAGGTCAGATGTTGACTCATGTGCACGCGGTGGCCGCCTGGAAGGCGGCCGGTCAATCGCTGCCGATGCAGGTCAAGTTCTTGATCGAGGGGGAGGAGGAAGTCGGCAGCGAACAATTCGAGCACTACTTGGCTCGCCCCGAAGCGGCAGACAAACTGGCTGCAGACGTGATCGTCATTAGCGATTCGTCGCAGTACGCCCAGGGCCAGCCGGCGATAACCTACGGTCTGCGGGGGATCGCCTACTTCGAAGTCCATTTTCATGG
Source organism: Aureliella helgolandensis (assembly GCA_040391435.1). Taxonomy (GTDB): domain Bacteria; phylum Planctomycetota; class Planctomycetia; order Pirellulales; family Pirellulaceae; genus Aureliella; species Aureliella helgolandensis_A. Next base: position 2,224 of record JBEBXX010000451.1, read on the forward strand.
ACCGAAACAGGACCTGCACTCAGGTAGCTTTGGTGGCGCGGTCAACAATCCAGCCATTGCCCTGGCCAAATTCCTGGCGAAAATCGTCGATGCTCAGGGACGCATCCAACTGCCGGGCTTCTACGACGATGTCCAGCCGCTAGAGGATGGGGAGCGGGCGATGTGGTCCAAGCTGAACTTTAGCGACGAGGCTTTTGCCAAACAACTGGGCGTTAGCGGACTTATCGGCGAAGCAGGCTACAACACACTTGAGCGGCGTTGGGCACGGCCCACGTTCGACGTGCATGGACTGTGGGGTGGATATCAGGGGGAAGGTGGCAAGACGATCATCCCCGCCAAAGCCAGCGCGAAACTCAGCTTCCGCTTAGTGCCTAATCAGTGCCCCACAAAAGTTGCCCAGCAACTGCGCGAATTCGTGGCTGCCAACACCCCCACGGGCGTCCGCATCGACGTGGTCGATTTGCACGGTGGCCCCGGCGTCGTGGTCAATCCTGAAAGCCCTTACATCACCGCAGCGCAGCAAGCTGTCGCAACGGCTTTTGGCAAGCAAGCCGTATTGATCCGCGAGGGTGGGTCGATTCCAATCGTAGCCAACATGGTCGACAAGCTCGGGTCCGACGTGCTGTTACTCGGCTGGGGGTTAGACGATGACGGCGCACACAGCCCCAACGAAAAGTTCAATATCCAGGACTATTACCACGGCATTCGCGCTAGCAGCCACCTGTGGCACGAGCTGTCGAAGGTGCCGGTGTGACTTGGGCGGCTAGATGAGGCTTGGTCCGAGCGGCCTAGTAGCGTTTGGGATCGCTGGCGGGTTGGTTGTTCTGCACGGTCCAGCCGCCAGTGGGCGGCACGCCGGTCATCGTATTCTGAGCTATTTTGACATTCAGCGAAGCGACGCGCTGGTACAGCTCGGGTTGTAAATTGTTGAGTGCCAAGCTCTGCTGGTAATTCTGCAGAGCTTGCCCGAAATCTCCCGAGGCCTCACGCATTTGTCCCCGCGCCGTCCACGCCCGGTGGTCGTTTGGATTGAGTGCCAAGGCTTCATCGAGATATTGCTCGGCCTGCTTGGTCTGCCCAAACTCTTGTGACAGTCGCGCCAGCTCGACCCGCGCATCGGACATG
>JBEBXX010000452.1:0-3344 GCA_040391435.1 Aureliella helgolandensis
CACTCAGCGTACTAGCTACAGCAGAGGACCCGGCCGGACGGATTAAGGCGGGGATTATCGGCATGGATGCGCACGCGCTGCCCTGGACCAAGATCTTGAACGATCCGCAAGTCTCCGGAGAGTTGGCTGAGATGGTCGTCGTGGCGGCCTACCCCGGCGGCAGTCCCGATATACCGCAGAGCATGGAATTGCTCAATTCGCAGATTCAACCCGTGCGCGAATTGGGAGTAGAGATCGTCGACTCGATCGAGGCGCTGCTTGAGAAGGTCGACGTGGTGTTGCTCCTGAGCATCGATGGCCGGACACACCTGGAGCAGGTGCGGCCCGTTTTCGCCGCTGGAAAGCCGGTGTTCATCGACAAGCCCATCGCTGGCTCGCTGGTTGACGCTATCAAGATTTTTCAGCTCGCCAAAGAACACGGCGTGCCATGCTTCTCCAGCTCCTCGCTGCGGTATGCCAAGCAGACGGCCAGTGTCCGCAACGATCCAAAACTTGGTGAACTGATCGGCTGCGATCAATATGCACCGTGCGCTCTGGAGCCGCATCATCCGGATTTCTTTTGGTACGGCATCCATGGGGTAGAACCGCTGTTTACCATTATGGGCACGGGTTGCGAGTCGGTGACTCGCGTGCATACTGTAGGAACCGATTTGGCAGTTGGAGTGTGGCACGGCGGACGCATCGGGACCTTTCGTGGCCTACGCGATGGCGTGCGTGGTTATGGCTCGACGGTCTTCGGTACTAAGGCCATCCTCCCCGGCGGCGGTTTCGATGGCTATGAGCCACTGATTTTGGAGATCATCCGCTTCTTCAAAACCGGCAAGGCTCCAGTTAGCGCAGAAGAAACTCTAGAGATCTTCGCTTTCATGGAGGCCGCCGACGAAAGCAAGCGGCTCGGTGGCGTCCCTGTGACGCTCAGCAGCATCATGCACAAGGCCCAGCAGGCCGCTGCGCAGTGACCAACAAACGCGTTGTTCAGACAGCGTCTGCGTTTTTCCAAATTCCCCGCAGGGCCTAAGCCCTCAGGCTTCCCGCCAGTTTTTCCCGCCGCATAATCTCAAGGAATCGCGATACATGACCCGCATCTGTCTTTCAGCCGTTGTCGTTTTTTTCATCTGCTTCGCTCCGGCGACCGCCGCAGAGTGGCAAACGGTGAAGGTGCCTGGCGAGCAGGCCTTTCCTGACTCGCACTACGCTTGGTACCGCACCTGGCTCAAGCCGCACGCCACTTTCTTCAGCCAGCATGAGCGAGATTTGTTTGGAGAATCGGTCATTCTCAATGTACGCGATTTGACAGGCGCGCACGAACTGTACATCAACGGTAAAAAGATCGGCGGCGGTGGTCAGTTCCCACCTGACTTCGCAGATGGACGTGAGGGGAATCATCGGCACAAGATCCCATCTGGAACGTTCATCCCCGATCAGTGGAATGAAATCGCGTTTCGGGTGTACACTCCCGAGGCCCAAGGAGGCTTTCTCAGCGAAGCCCCGTTCGTGATGAACTATTTTTGGGAATGCGTGCTCGAAGGGACTTGGGAATTCCGCCCAGGAGACGAGCCGTCGGCGGGCGACGCGTTGACCACTCGCCCTAGCGCATCGGCGTTTGATCAATTTCATGAATCCAACCGAGTTCTAGGCGAGGCAGAGCAACTGTTCCATGGCGACAGCCTCCCTCCGCAAGAGTCGTTTGCCAAGATGCAAGCTGCGGACGACTTGATTGTCGAACTGATGGTGGCTGAACCATTGGTGGCTCAGCCGACCCATTTTAGTTTTGATTCCCGTGGTCGTTTGTGGGTGTCGCAGTATCGACAATATCCATACCCGGCGGGACTGAAGATGATCAGCCGCGATCATTACTATCGCTCGCACTACGATAAAGTTCCGCCACCACCGCCCTATCACGATCGTGGGCGCGACATTATCTCGATTCACGAAGACACCGATGGAGACGGCCAGTACGACACTCACAAGGTCTTTCAAGATGGTCTAAACATGGCCAACGCAGCCATTCGAGGCCGAGGTGGCGTGTGGGTCATGCACACTCCTTACTTATTGTTCTATCCCGACCAAAATTTTGACGACGTGCCCGATGGTCCGCCAGTTGTCCACTTGCAGGGCTTTGGCATGGAGGACACGCACTCCGTGGCCAACGGCCTGGTGTGGGGCATGGATGGCTGGCTGTACGGCGCTCAGGGCAGTACCACAAGCTGCCATGTGACGCGACCGGACATCGACCCACCGCAGGCTCCAGGGGTTTACTTCCAAGGCTGCATGGTGTGGCGCTATCACCCCGAAAGCCATCGCTTTGAAATCTTCTCTGAAGGTGGTGGCAATAACTTCGGGTTGGAGGTCGATTCCGGCGGACGCATGTTTACTGGTAACAACGGTGGTCAAACTCGCGGCTGGCACTACATGCAGGGCGGTCTGCATTTAATGCAGGGGACCACGCCCAATAAGTTCGGTCCGGTCCGCAACCCGTTCGCCTTTGGCGAATTGCCGCATATGGCCACGGTACAGGACATACCGCGATTCACCCACTTCGCCACACTGGTCGAATCGACCGCCATGCCTCAGAGATATCACAATACGTTCTTTAGCGTCGAGCCGCTGCACAACTTTGTGATCGCCAGCGAACGAAATGTTAATGGAGCAACGTTTAAGACTAACGACATCGGCAAAGTGCTAACCTCCGACGACTTTGCATTCCGGCCGGTGTATATCAACAATGCTCCCGACGGGTCCGTATTGTTAGCGGACTTCTATGAACACTACATCGCTCACGGGCAGCACTACCAGAGTCAGATCGATCCTACTACCGGCCGTATTTTTCGCTTGCGCGGCAAAGATGAGCGTCTGGAAACGGATCTCAACCTATTTGACAAATCGACAGAAGAACTGCTCGGGCTGCTGGGACATGCAAACCGCTGGCACCGGCATATGGCAGTGCAATTGCTCGGCGAACGCAAGGACAACAGTTCGCTTCCCAAGCTGCAGCAGTTGATCAAGCATGGTAGCGATCTAGAAAGTTTAAACGCTCTGTGGGCCCTGTATCAGGGCTTCGGGCTGGACGACGCGACGGCTTTGGTGGCGCTGCACCACAAGGTGCCATTGGTCCGCTACTGGGCCGTGCGGTTAATCTGCGACGACATCGGTTTTGAGCACAAGCGGACGGCGATTGAGTTGGCCGATAGCCTGGGCCATTTAGAACAGGGGCCTACGCGAGTTTCCGACGAGCTGTACCAGGCAATTCTCGAGTTGACAGCCGGCGAGGACAACGCCGAAGTACGTTCGCAAATCGCTGGCTCCGCGCGACGACTCCCACCGGACCAGGCATTACCGCTGGT
>JBEBXX010000453.1:0-3344 GCA_040391435.1 Aureliella helgolandensis
ATGCCGATGAGCACGCAAATCAAACTGTTGCGCGTGCTGGAAGAGCATCGCATTACTCGCGTAGGGGACAACAAAGCTATCAAAGTAAACGTGCGGTTGCTAAGCGCTACCAATCGCCCGCTTGAGCAGATGGTCGACGACGGAACGTTCCGCAACGATCTGTACTACCGCTTAAATATTGTCACCGTTCACATCCCCGCTTTGCGCGAGCGACCCGACGATGTCATTCCGCTCATGGATCACTTTCGCAAGCTGTTTATCAAACGCCACGCCAAGCCACCTTGTAACTTCACGCCAGCCGTGACGCGGCGGTTTTATAACTACCCCTGGCCGGGCAATATTCGCCAACTGCGAAATTTCGTAGAGACCATGGTTGTGTTGGATACCGACGGCGCGCTGGACGTGGACGATCTGCCGCCGGAGTTGAGCCAGGAATCGGATTTCTCCAGCTCCGCAGGCGGCCGCTCGCCCGATGCTTCAGCCGGCGGCACCGCGGGTTCTGCTGCGGGCACCTCAGCGCAGCCGCTCAACGATGGCAGTCGCGGCAACACGTCTGGCTCTGCGGCTGGCGGCCCGCTACCGGGGGTTGGCGATTCGTTGCTGATTGGGCGCAGCATGGACGAAATCGAGCGCTGGGCCATCGAGGAAACACTCAAACTGACCGCCGGAAACCGCGAGGAGGCGGCGCGCATTTTGAGTATCGGAGCCCGCACGCTGTATCGCAAACTCGACAAGTACAAACAGGACGAAGCTTAGTACGATGCCCATTATCCGACAACTGCCCGCCAGCTTGGTCAACAAGATCGCGGCAGGTGAAGTCATCGAGCGCCCAGCCAGCGTGGTCAAGGAGCTGCTTGAAAATAGTGTCGACGCCGGCGCAACCAGCATCGAACTGGCGATCGACGGAGGAGGTATCGAGCGCATCCGCATCAGCGACAATGGCTGCGGCATCGCGCCGGAGCAGATCGGCTTGGCGTTAGCCAGCCATGCTACCAGCAAGCTTGAGACGGCCGACGATTTGTTCGACGTGCATACGCTGGGCTTTCGCGGAGAAGCATTGGCTTCGATCGCGGAGATCAGCCATTTGACTCTGCGCACGCGGACCTCCGCCAGCGACGCCGGCGCGGAGCTGACGGTATATGGCGGCGAACCCACAAATATCGTTCCGGTCGGTTGTCCCGTGGGCACTACCATTGAAGTTCGCAATCTGTTTTTTAACACGCCCGTGCGCCGAAAATTCATGCGCACGCCGCAAACCGAAGCGGGCCACATTACCGAGGCGTTCACCCGCATCGCGCTGGCTTTTCCGCGAGTGCAGATGACGATGACCAGCGGCAATCGGACCGTGTTCGAACTGGCCGCCACCGAATCGTGGAGCGAACGCATTCGGGCTTTCTTTGGAGACGAAGTTTCCGACGCACTGATCTCTGTGCACAGCGAGCAGGAGACCGGTAGTCTGGCGGGCTTCGTGGCCGACCCATCGGTGAGTCGCAGCAACAACCGCATGCAGTACCTATTTCTCAACGGGCGACATATTCGCGACCGCAGTTTGCAGCACGCGCTCGGCGAAGCCTATCGCGGCCTGTTGATGGTCGGTCGCTTCCCGGTTTGCTTCTTGCGTTTGCAACTGCCTCCCAATCAAGTCGACGTGAATGTGCACCCCACTAAGATGGAAGTGCGTTTTGCGGAAGGGGGCAAGATCTACAGCCAGTTGCTGCAGACGCTGCGGCATCAATTCCTGACCAGCGACCTGACCGCCCGGGCGCGGCATGTACCGGGCCCCGCCCCACGCGGCTTGCAGACGCCTTCCACTGCAGCCTCGTCCAGCGATCTAGGAGAGGTCGCAGCCCTGACGCGCGGCGACGAAGCGCGCTGGCAAGCTCACGCCCAACGCGTTGCACATGTTGAACCACGTCTGAATCTGCCTGATAGCATCCCACCCTTCCGCCCGTTCAGTCAGCGCGATGCCTTCTCCAGCAATCAGTCCTTAAAGTCGCCCCAGCCCACCGCTCCGCCTCGGTCACCGGGCTCAGCGCAATCGATGCCTGGCGGAGTAGACGGCGGCGTGGACGGCGGAGTAGACCGCGCAGTAGACGGCGATATTGATGCTAGATTTGACGGCCATGCTGCCGTCGATAGCCGCCGCATGGGAGGCTTCAGCCCGGGCGGTGCTCGTCCAGTTGCTGCCTCGCCGTTTGCACCAGGAGACGTTCCGGATGGCGCGCAAGCTTGGGACGCTTCGGCATTGCCGCACCACAGTGGCGAGCTAGCTGATCTACCAGATTTTTCCTCGCGGCTCGATCCAGCTCATACAGGCGCGTCGCAGGCAGGCAGGTCGCAGGCAGGCGGGTCACAGGCTCTGCCTCCGAGCGATACGCCCTCTACCAGCCACTTGGGATTTCAAGTCCACAATCGTTACTTGATCACCCAGGACGAAGGTGGCATGGTCGTAGTCGATCAACACGCGTTGCACGAGCGCATCCTGTATGAGCAGTTGCGGCAGAAAATCGATTCCAACACGCTGGAATGCCAAGCCCTGTTGATCCCCGAGCCGCTGGACCTGACAGCCGCAGAGGCGGCCGCCGCGCTCGATTCACGCGAATTGTTGGCGCGCATTGGTATCGGCGTAGAGCCCTTCGGCGGAGACACCGTATTGATGACCAGTTATCCGGCCATGCTGGCTCACATGCGTCCGGCGGAGGTGCTGCGGCAGGTGCTCGAGCCGCTGATGTCTGGTGGCAAGGAGCCCAGTGCGCGCGATGCTCTAGACGAACTGCTCAACATGCTGGCTTGTAAGGCGGCTGTCAAAGCCGGCGACAAGCTCTCCTCGGATGAAGTCACCGCGTTGCTTGAACAACGCAATCACTATCAAGACACGCACCACTGTCCTCACGGACGACCCACCGCGCTGTTTTTTAGCCGCGAACAGCTCGATAAGATGTTTAAGCGCACCTAATTCTGCGGACCCGCGCACAACCAAGTCGATCTTAACAGTCCGGATGTGCATTGACATCGCTGTTCTCGCCACTCCAAATGCTCCGCCCACCGTCTACAGGCAAACACACGCCAGTGATAAAGGGGCTGGTCGCCAAGAACAGCGCAGCTTGGGCCAGGTCAACAGCGGTCCCCTCGCGCTTCAGCAAACTGGCCTGGATAATTTTGGCTCGCCGCTCTGCAGTGATGCCCTCGGCAAGTTGTATGGGGCCTGGTAGGACGGCGTTGACGCGTACTTGAGGATTGCGATGAGCTAGCTCAACCGCCAAGGTACGGGTCCAATTCTCGATGCTACCTTTGCTGATCAGGTAGGGAGCAAAATTGCGATAAGGTCTGGCTACTGCCCAATC
>JBEBXX010000454.1:0-3333 GCA_040391435.1 Aureliella helgolandensis
AGTCAACGTACTGGAGCAACGAGGTCACTCCAATCAAAAAACGGGCACATCACGCGGATCACACCCACTCGGACGCTCACGCAAATTCCTGACCGTTATGGTCCGTTCGCATAAACAGCAGTTGGCAGATGGGGCGTCAGACTCAAACCTCCGGTTCGCCATCACCGCTGCCTCGCGAGCCTGCTAATTGGACGCCTGAAGATGACCTGCTCTTTCGAGCTGAGACTGGATCTCGGCGAGCTTCCCCTCGCCGAGGCCGGCGTTTTGCGCGTTCGCCAGGCTAAGAACGGTGGCGTCAATCGCTAGCTTCCACGCCGCTACCCGTAGGAATCAGTGCAGCGACGATGGATGCCGTACAGTGGAGATAGAATTTTCTAACCTTTTATCTTCTAACTTGGGCTCGCACAACTTCTCTTAGCAAGTAAATCACTGGCGTGTTCGATGTTCCTCGCTTATTACACCCTGGGGAAGTTATTTTTGAGCAGGCCCTTATCGATTCAAGACTATTTGGAAGATAGTGGGCTCTTGTCGTCGAACTGTCGCCGACGCCGGTGATGGTTCACTGAGTCCTGCCGCGCCAAGCCACCGGTTGGCCGCCGAGCATGTGACGCAGAAAGACGCGCCACTGCAGCGCTATAAATAGCGCGACCGCCAAGGGGTGCACAATGGTCCCCAGCCAACCCGATTCAAACCGGGCAGCGATCATCGCGCGCGGCGCAAAGCTCAGCAGTGTGGCCATGGCGAGCACTACCACGCTGGAGAGCGGCCAGCCATGGTAGATCGCGTGCGGTAGCGTTAAAATTGGGAACACCCCGCTGCCCATGAGCAAAATGCTAAAGGGGACGATCAGCCGCGCGTTGGCTATGCCTTCGCTGGCATTTTTCTGCAGCCCCTGCAAGACGCTCGACCAACCGCTGTACATCCGCACACTGGCAAGATCGCTGGCATCGATCAAGTCGGTCATCAATCCGGCGCGTCGATAAATGCGCGGCAGTTGCAAGCCGTCGTGCCGCGAAGACTTGATGGCCGCATGTCCGCCAGCCATCAGGTAGTCGGCTCTATTTGTCAAGAACAATTGACCACAGCCCGCCCCTAAGCCAACTTGCTTGTCCATTCGCATCCGCGCCAGCGGCAGATAACCCAGCAACACGAAGTACATCAGCGGAATCATCATCTGCTCCGCCACTGTCGGAGTGATTTGACGCGGAAAACCGCTCAGCAGACTGCGGGCTGCGGGCCGCGGTAACTCATCCGCTGCCGCATAGTTGGTGGGGCGGTCGAACTCAGCAACCAGTCGCTGCACCGCCGTCGGCTTCAAGCGGACGTCGGCGTCGATAAACAACAATCGTTCAAATCGCGCCGCGTGAGCGAGATGCCAACAGGCGTGCTGCTTGCCATTCCAGTCGCTTGGCAACTGCGGCCCGGCGATCAACCGCACTCGCCGATCCGCGCGGGCCAGCTCCTCGACGATGGCGGCAGTTCGATCGCTCGAGTGGTCGTCCAGCACGATGATTTCTAGATCGACACCAGTAGAGGCCAGCACCGCGCGGACGGCTGGGACAATGCCCGCTTGTTCGTTGCGTGCTGGTATGAGCACTGAGACTGGGCCAGGCATGCGCTGCGGAGCTGCGTGAGTGGGACAGGCTCTGGGTTGTACCGCTTCCACGTCTGCAGCGCGGTGGAAGTGCGGAAGATTCCAACACACCATCAGCGCCGGTAGTGCGGCAAGAAACAGTAGAGCCAAGGCTATCAGCAGCGTCATCTACTAGGCCGTGGCAGGCGCAGCCGCCGTGGCACTGGCGCTGGCGACGGTTTCAGGCGGCAGTTTCACGACCAGTACCGGGCAGTGTGCCAGGCGCGTTACGCGTTCGGCCACCGAACCTAGGACCAAGCGCGTGAAACCGGTGCGGCCATGCGATCCGACGACGATCAAGTCCGCGCCCAGCTCTTCGGCCCGCTCGCTGGCGACATGGCCTGGATCACCGATCCTCACATCCAAAGCGACTTTGCCAAACTTGCTCTCCGGCACGGCGGCGGTCAAATTCTCCAGTGCATGCGCGATGCGACTGCTATCGTCGATGGTGGCCCAGACTACGCCTGGTTCGGCCGGTATCAGGTAGGGCAGCACGTGCAGTACGTGCACCTGCTGAGGCTTGTCCGCAATCGACACGGCCTTGTGCAACGCGGCTAACGCGTGATCGGAAAAATCGAAAGGAACGACCACGGGATGGGTAACTTGCCAAGTCATTGTAAATGCTCCTGTTGCGAATGAATGTGGCTAGCGTGCAGCTCCAAGCCTTTGATTAGCATAGTGGCGTACTGGCCGGCCTGCAATCGAAAGACCAACCTCAGTTTACATGTTCCTGCCGCACCGAATTCGTCAACTCCCAATTCCGTGGAAACTATGTCGGGCTTGAGCCACATATCGCGCAGGCCACGCGAGAAAAACACATCGCGTGGATGGGAGAATCGCAGCTTATGCCGCTCGATACCAAACTCGGCCAGCACCTCCTCCAATAGCTCGCGAAACGGATGTGGCCATTGGGTCTGGCGGCCCGAGGGGAGCGGGATCTGCAGGTTGACGAGTTCGTCTCGCACCTGGGGCTGCATGCGTTTAGGAAAGGCCCACGCGCCGCCAATAGCTGACAACGTCAGGACGTCCTCAGCGGGCAGCACCTGAGCGATCCTGCGCGAGACGATCTCATTCCACAATTTGGCTTGAAAAGCGGCCACATAAAAGCTGCGCAGATCTTGGCGAATTAGCGCCACCGCCTTCTTAAAACCGCTGGGGTGATCGACCAGGTAGGTCACGATGCTTCGGCGATGGCTGCGCTCTAAACGGTCCTTGCAGGCCTGCCAGTCGCCCCAGTGATCGCGGAGGATCTCTTTCTGTTCACGATCGTCAGGGCGATCGTGTCGATTGGCTTCGGCAATCGCTAAAAACAGTGCTTGTTCGTAGTCCGCCAGACACCACGGCTGGGCGATGTAGCGCCCGCTAACACCCAGCGAACCGAAACGCTGTTCGTCAAAATAATTGGGAATGCACAGCTCAGCACTGTCGCAAGCCTGTTGCAAGCCCGCCGCAACGCTAGGTGCCAGTTCGCGAAGCGTAATGTCGAACTCATTGGCCTCGATATCGTTGGCCGTAAACTCGCGAGCGGCCTGGCCCAAGTAGGTCAGCGTAAAACCGTCCTTCTGGATATTTGCCGGGGGCCCCTTGTAGATCGTGATGGTTTGTGAAGTGACTGCGTGGCGGTCCTTAAGCCCACCATAGTTCAGTTGGCGCCGCCGCAAATTCCAAATGGACAGGATTTCACTGACCGCTTCTGGTGT
>JBEBXX010000455.1:0-3328 GCA_040391435.1 Aureliella helgolandensis
CCCTGTTGGGAGGAGAGACGATCGAGTTGCAGTATCGCCGACAGCAGGGACTGAGCTTTCTTCCACACGATGAGGGAGATGCACTTCCAGAACCGGGAGAATTTTCCTATGCCGACCGACCCTACCAAGCTATCATGCTCGTCGGCAAACCAGACTCGGTGCCGCAGGTGCACATGTGCTTGCAGTCAATGGATTTGGGGCTGCAATCGATCCGCCCCGAGCGGTTCTTGTTAGAGCTGCGGCGGGTGCGCGCCGGCCAACCGGGAGGCGAGCGGATCGCCTGGACGTCCGATGCGCTGTGGGAGAGCCATCATCGCTCACCAGTCCTGCGAGTCGTGATCAAAAATCTCCCCGACCTACAGCGCGACTGGTTGGAAGCTCGCCTGTGGATCGCTCCCTTAGGCAGCCAGTTGGCGACGCAACCCTTGCCCGTGGCGCGATTCAAAGAGCAGGCGGTTCCAGTGGCTACGGGCGTGAGCGTCTCAGCGGAGACTCGCACTGAAGCCGGCGGGCTGCGTCTGACGCTCACCGAAACGCGACAGTCCGGGGCACCACTTGTCCATTGGAAGGTTTCACCGCCAGCGGATAAAGCAGTGGAGCACCAAGTCCACGCTAAACGCGTCGTCCATGAATTCTTCTACAACGATGCCCACGTGCTAAGCCAGATCGAGCTCGTCGCGACGCCTCTGGACGTCAGTGCCCAGGAGACCTCGCCGCGGGAAGAGGCCGTCAACCATGGATGGCAAGCAACTCAGTGGTTGCGTATTCCGGCTTGGAAGTGAGCTTCGTAGGCATTCTTCGGAGATCCGGTCTCGTCATCTTTCGCTCTGGGCTATTGGCCCAGTTGTCTCATTGTAGCCCAGCGGGCGATCGATGAAACGCGTTCTAAAAGTAGTGGTTGAGCGTCACGCGGAACTCTTTGTCAAAAACGCGGTCGAAACTGTTTCCCAGCGGCGTGGCATAGCCCAAGCCCAATCTTGAATTATTGCGAATATCGAATATCAGCCCGGTCTGCATGTTGACGTTGTCAAAGTCGGCTTTCACTTGATTGATCTGGTAGCCCGGATCGGAAATGCTGTCAGCCTGGTTCAGCGAACGGTTGTAGTGCACTTCGACAAGCGGGGCAATTCCTTTGATGACACGGTCCTGACCAGGGCCAGATTTGTACACCCAGTAGCCCAAGCTGACGTCGGTGTAGAGCAAAGTAAAGTCCTGTAAGGTTCCGATTTTTCTCGTTCCCGGTTGATCTGTGGCAATCACTGGCGTGCCATTGGCATCGATATCACACTGCACGATCCACTGAGCAAAGAGCCGCTGACTGGGAATGTAAACCCCGCCGATAAAGGGCATGATGTGCGTTGATTTGTTATCGAATCGCAACAGCTCTCGCGATGTTACCGGGTCGATGACTCGCGTATCGTCCGCTGTTGGAAGCAGCACTGAGGAGCCTGCGGAGATCAGCCAGTTGTCTTGCTGCAGCAGCACGCCCTTGAGGGTCAAGAACATGTTCCCAAACTGGAAATCATTGTCGCTAGTCGGTCCGCTGGCCATGATATCGTTATCGAGAGTCGTGCCAAACGGAGTCCGCATTTCGAACGAACACAGCCCGTCGATAAAGGTCTTCTCAAAACCAGGAGTGTAGCGATTAACCGAGATCGGCTGAATGCTTAAGGGCACTCCGGTAAAGTGGCTGTAGTTGAAAAAGACGCGGTCGCGCGGGATGGGCGAACCGTTTTCACCCAGCTTCATGCGTCCCAGCGTGTAGCCAGCACCCGGAATGGCCGTCTCGTAAGAATAGTTGTCCACTCTATTAATGATCGAAGGCATCGCTCCGGGGCCAAAAAAATCTCCCATCATCTCCGGCGTAGTGGCTCCGCGGAGCGATGAGCCGAAACTCCCACCACCTCCGCCGCCCACATTGGAAGCAAACAGATTGCTGGTGTCTGGGCCAGTTGGTGAAGTGAGTGCGGAGGCTGCTGGGCCTGCGTCTGTGGGATTGTAACTCTGCGGCGGCTGGGGCGGCTGTCGAACCGCCGAGTCAGGCATTGAATTCGCGGCGTTTGGCGACGGTAGACTGCCCAACGGCGAACGATAGGTGGGTGGCGCAGTCTCCAAGCCGCGATCGTCGTACTGTGGGCTCAGTTGTCCTGGTGGGCAGGGTTGGACCAGTCGCTGTTGCTGGCAGTCCGGACAGGTCCAGCGTCCACATTGGCAGCGAACTCCTGCCACCGCGATGAGCTCTGACTGCACAGGCCGCGACTGGCTGAAGGCGGGAGGTGCTGTGGTCCCCAACAACGCAATCATTGCGATCGATGCTAGAAACTTAAGTTGGTCCCACATAGCTATTTCCTTCCCTGGAAATTTATGCCTCCGTCGCGGTCGCTCCGCGTGAAGTCGGCCTTGACCTAGCGGACCCTAACGGGCTTGCCACTTAGGCATCTTAATCGGTGTCCATTGTGACTAGGGTTTTGGTAAACTGGCTGAGAACAATTGTGAAATTTATTAAAGCTACTTAAATTTGACGCAGCTATTCTAATTTACCAGCCATCCAGCACGACTGATGTTTATGTGGCAAACGGGTCAAACTCCAATTCCTGGCTATACGCTCGAAAAATTCCTGGGGCGAGGGAACTTCGGCGAGGTGTGGCAAGCCACATCGCCGGGGGGAACAAAATGCGCTTTGAAATTCCTGAACCTTCGCGAGCGCCAAGGTCGCAAAGAGTTGCGCGCCATTCAGCGTCTAAAGCACATACGCCACGCGAACCTGATGCCCTTTAATGCGATGTGGTTGTTGGACGAACGGCAACGGCTGATACCCGACGATCAACTTGATAGTTCCCACTCGTTTATGGAGGACACGCGGCGCCAGACTCTCGTCGCCACCCCGCAGATTTCTGAGGAGGATCAGCCGAAGACTTTGGTGATCGCTATGCCGGTGGCTGAAGGAAATCTGCTGGCGTTGCTGCATGAGCGACAGGCGGCCGGCAAGGAGATCCCGGTCGAAGAATTGTTGGTCTACATCATGGATGCCGCTCGAGCCCTCGACTATTTGAATTCGCAGCGCCATCAATACGCGGGGCAACTGGTGGCTGTTCAGCATGGAGACGTAAAGCCGGAGAATCTGGTACTCCTGGGTGGAAGTGTGATGCTGTGCGATTTTGGCGTAGCTCGCACCCTGGGCACCGGCTCGGCTACTCGCGGCACTTCGCTCGGGGGCAGTCTAGCTTACATGGCTCCTGAGTGCTTGGCCGGCGAATCGAGTCCACACTCCGATCAATTTTCATTGGCGCTCTCGTATGTCGAACTGCGCACCGGAAGGCTTCCCTTT
>JBEBXX010000456.1:0-3311 GCA_040391435.1 Aureliella helgolandensis
GGGGGTCAGAAAAACGGGCACAGCTCCGGTCATGATGATCGAATGCAAAATCGATTTATGGCAGTTGCGGTCGACCACCACGATATCCCCCGACGCTACCGCTGAGTGCCACACCATTTTGTTGGACGTGGAGGTCCCGTTGGTGACAAAGAAACAATGGTCGGCATTGAAAATGCGCGCGGCATTGCGCTCCGAGGCGGCTACGGGACCCGTATGGTCGAGCAGTTGCCCGAGTTCTTCGACTGCATTGCACACGTCGGCGCGCAGCATGTTCTCCCCGAAGAACTGGTGAAACATCTGCCCCACCGGACTCTTCAGAAAGGCCACGCCGCCAGAGTGCCCAGGGCAGTGCCACGAATAGGAGCCGTCGCTGGCGTAGTGCACCAGAGCGCGGAAGAAGGGCGGAGCGAGGCCTTCGGTATAGGCCCGCGCCTCGCGCAGGATATGTCGCGCGACAAACTCCGGCGTATCCTCGAACATATGGATAAAGCCGTGCAGCTCGCGCAGGATATCGTTGGGAATGTGGCTGCTGGTCCGCGTCTCGCCGTAGAGGAAAATCGGGATGTCGTTATTTTTGAAGCGGATCTCTTGAATAAATTCACGCAGCTTGGCAATGGCCGGTTCCTCGTCCCCTCCGGCGGTGAACTCTTCGTCATCGATCGACAGAATAAAGGCTGAAGCCCGCGACTGCTGCTGAGCGAACTGCGATAAATCGCCGTAGCCCGTGGCACCGACCACCTCGACCCCCTCGTCTTCGATCGCCTTGGCCAGCGCGCGAATCCCCAATCCAGAAACGTTTTCTGAACGAAAATCCTCGTCGATTATCAAAATCGGGAAGCGAAACTTCATATGTGATTGCTCGGAAAGCCAATTGTCTGGAAACCACAGGACCTCGGCTGCACGCACTGCGCAGTCCGCCTAAGATCAAGCTCCCAAATTCTACCCACCCGCCGGCGGTTTGTCGTCGCCTGCTCCATGCGCCGCTCGAGAGCCACCGCAACCTCAACCCGCAGTCCGCAGCGGCGCGAGCTAACTAGCTAAAACTACCCATCTCGCCTATCCGGCCAGGCGTCGCCGGATAATCGCCAGCTTGTCTTGTTTCTCACCAACTGGCCAGCTAAAAGTCGATAAACAAACGTCGGCGGAATTCGCCACGTGCTCTTACAGTGTTCAGCTCACCGTCTGCAAGGAGGCGAATCGGTGTCTATGTTCGTTTGCGCCCTGAGCTTGACAGTCGCACTCCTGTTGGATCCGACGACGGTCGAGAGGCCCACGTCTGAGCGCCAGCTCTACCAAGCTGCCGCGAAGGCTATCTCGCAGGGCGATCTGCTTCAGGCCAGCGACTTGCTCGAGGAATTGGTGCGACACCACGCCGACGGGGAATTGGCCGAAGTGGCGGCTTACCATTGGGCCGAATGCCTGTGGCTGCAGCATCAGCCGCAGCCTGCGCTGCAGGTCCTGGCCAACTGGAGTCGGCGAATCGAACAGCCTGCCGCGGGCCACAACACGCCAGTCAATCTAGCTGCAGACACCTCAGCCTTGCTGATACGCATCATCGACAGCTTGCAAGAGTCTGCTGCCTCGCGGGCTGTGCTAGAGGAGTTGCTGGCGCATCCCCAAGCGGTTCTTTCCGACCAATTCACCTTCGCTGTCGCCAACGAATTGTCGCGCCGCTACCAGTTGGCGGGGGATTTGCAAAAAGCCCAAGCCTTTCTCAGCCGAGCCTTATCCGCGCATCAAACGGCACTGGGAATGAGCGCGTCCCCAATGACCCACAAGCTGCAGACTCGCCAGCATTTTGAACTGCCACTTGCCATGGCCGAGCAGGAGTTGTCCCAAGGTCGAGCCACGCCAGCCATCGACATTTTAGAGCAGATCGATACGGCAAAATTAACCGACGAACAGGTGGTGGCCGTGCGCTTCCTGTTGGCCGAAGCGCTGTTTGCCGCAGGCAGACATGCTGCCGCAAGCGCGCAGTTCGAGTGGCTTGCCGAGCAAGCTGCCGAGCTCTCCCCCAAGCCGATGTGGCTGGCTGCCATCGCCCTGCGCCGCGCGGAGCTGCTGGTGCGAACGCGCGATATCCCGGCCGCTCAACAGTGGCTGGTGCAGGCCAAGCGCGACCATGCCGATTTTGCGCGAGCGCACGAGTTCGATTATCTGCTGGCCCGCTGTGCCGTAGCGCGCATCGAATTTGATGAAGCTCAAGAGTGCTTGCAGCGCGTTATCGATGCACCGACTGCACAGGCCACCGAGGCTGTTCCCCGCGCCCAGTGGATGCTGGGAGAGGTGTACTTCTTGCAGCGTCAGTATCCACAAGCGCTGGCTGCTTATGCAACCGTGGCACGCATGGACCAGTTCCCTGAGTGGCAAGCGCGCGCGTTGCTCCAGTCAGCTAAGTGCCGCGAACTGCTCGGCGAAACCGCCCAGGCGCTGGCCGAATACCAACGAGCTCTGCACCTAAGCCAGCAGCCCGAGCTGCAGCAGTCCGCCACCCAACGCGTCACTGCCCTGCAGGGCTCGGCGGGAGAACGGCGTTAACTAAGTTCACATCTTCAACTAAGTTCGATCCACGATCGCTCGCAAACCAAGCTCATCGCCTTTACGGACCCCGCGTCATGTTTCAATCGACCGCACACGCCGCGCTTTTCCCTTCGCAGCGTATTACTCGTCAACTTTTCACACCCCTGCGCGTCTATGGCTGGCTCCTGGTGGTGGCTGTCGCACTGGGCAGCGCCGGCGCGAACTCCGCGCTGGCACAGGCCCCTCCTCCAGCCAATTGGAGTTCAGGTGGATATAACACGCAGGGAGCTCCACAGCCGCTGCCGGCCCGCGCGGCTGATGGTCCGGTCGCCCGCATAGCCTCCAACGCTCCCTTTCCAGGTGGAGCCAGCGGAGCCGCGTCGCTGCCCACCGATCCCGCCTCCATGCTAGGCGGTCCGTCGGAACCCCAAGCGGCCGAGGCAGCTTCCGGTGGCATTCAAACCGGCAATATCGTGAGCATCATTCGCGAAGGAGGCGTGCTCATGCTGCCTATTATCGCCTGCTCACTGGTGCTGATGGTGTTTGTATTCGAGCGCTTCATGTACCTGCGGCGGTCGCGCGTGATACCACGCCCCTTCGTCCGCGGCGTTATCGAGCAACTGGAGCAACAGCAGCTTTCACGCGACGAGGCCATTGCATTGTGCGAAGAGAACGGCAGCCCGATCGCAGTGCTGTTTATCGCCGCCTTGAAGAAGTGGAGCCGTCCGGCAGTGGAGGTCGAGCAAGCGATTCTGGATGCCGGCGAGCGGGTCACTAGCCAGCTCCGCAAG
>JBEBXX010000457.1:0-3310 GCA_040391435.1 Aureliella helgolandensis
CTGCAGTGGGCCTGGGGGCACTTGGTTGGCAAGCGCATCATCGCGGCCGACGTCAGCAGCAGCCGCACCTGGGAGGGCTTTACCGGCGGCACCCTATCGACCGGCCTAATTGGTGCCGCGCTGTACTGGGTAACCCCCTTCTCTTTCTGGGAAGCCTCCTGCATGTCGATGGTGATTGGCGTGATGGGCATGTTTGGCGGCATGACCATGAGTGCCATTAAACGCGATCGCGGCGTCAACGACTACGGTTCGCTCGTCATGGGACACGCCGGCGTGCTCGACCGGATCGACACGCTGTGCTTTGCCGCCCCCGTATTCTATCACCTCACCCGCTTCTTCTTTTCGACGTAAAGTGGGGTATGCATCCTGCTTGCCGCGTGGGGTATGCATCCTGCTTGCCGCGTGGGGTATGCATCCTGCTTGCCGCGTGGGGTATGCATCCTGCTTGCCTCCACTTCATCGCAAGCTAGAAGCTTACGCCACGGTGGGGTATGCATCCTGCTTGCCAACCAGCAGTGCAGGTCTTCGCAAGCTAGAAGCTTACGCCACCTCGCAAGCTAGAAGCATACGCCACTACACGTTCACACTGCGCAGCGCTGCGGCGGCCGACTCGGGTGCCAAGGGATTGATATAGCAGTCGCTCCCCCATTCAAAGCCAGCCACCTTGGTGATCCGCGGAAATAGCTCGATCCGCCAATGAAAGCTCTCTGGCGATCGCAGTCCGTTGGGCGAGGTATGAATGATGAAGTTGTAGGCCGCATCGGGGAAGCAATGTTCAATCCGCTGCACCAACCGGCGCGTGAGCCATGAGAGCTGCGCGAGCTTAGACTCAGTCAGCGTCTGGAAACGCGACTCGTGCTCGGTCGGCAGGATGGTAACCATCGATGGGAAGCGACTGGCAAACGGGCAAAACGCCACGAAGTCGGCCGTGCGTTCGACTAGTCGCACTTTCTGCTCCAGTTCGTCCTCGGCCATGCTGCAAAATAGGCAGGCCGATTTCTTCCCCATGAACAGCTCCATGCGCTCAGTCGCGCGGGCCACATCGGCTGGTAGAAGATCGGTTGCGATCAATTGCGAATGGGTATGCACCAGCGAGGCACCTGCGTCCGCCCCCACGTTCTTAAACACCACTCCGTAGGCCAAACCGCGTTCGTCGAGCCAATACCGCAGGCGATCGCGATAGGCGGTGAAGACGAGCTGCGCGGCTTCGCGGTCCAGTTGCGAGATGCTGTGCAGATGGTGGGGGCTCTCCACGATCACCTCGTGGCCACCGGTCAAATCTCTGCGCTGAAATAGGTTGATCGATTCCTCCCCCGCGGCGATCGTCTCCACAGGGATCGCGCACTTGGGGATCTCGACCAAGCCCTTCAACGCGGAGTTGACCGCCGGAAATTTATTCGGAACGACGCGCACATTCCAGCTCGTTGTGCCACAGGATGACTGAGTCGAATAGCTTTGTACGGGCGTGGGCGTCTGATGTTCTGCACAAAAAGGACAATTCGTATTGTCCAGCTCGCGCGGCGGGGAGATGACATAGTCGTTGGGCCGCGCGCTGCGCTGCGGTGCCATGATTACCCAGCGATCGGCCAGCCAATCGTGGCGCATTTCACTGCTCGTTGCATCATCGCGTTTGTCAGCCATGGCGGGTTTCTGCACTTCAGGGCGAAAGGTCGCTATTGATGGTACGCTCGTAGATGTCCATGTAGTGCTTAGCACTTTGCTCCCACGACCAGTCATCGCGCATTCCTGATTCAACAATTTGATTCCATTGAGGCTGATTGTGAAGATACACGTCCACCGCTTTATTTACCGCCCGCTCCAAGCCGACCAATGAGTAGTCATCGAAGCGAAAGCCGTTGGCTGTGCGGTTATGCAAATTTGCGGCGCTGGCGTCGCGGACTGTGTCGGCCAATCCGCCCGTGGTATGCACCACCGGCACCGAGCCGTATTTGAGGCTATACAACTGATTCAGTCCGCAGGGCTCATAGCGGCTGGGCATCAGAAACATGTCGCTGGCCGCTTCGATGCGGTGCGCCATCTGCTCGGAAAACTCCAGGCGCAGCGCCAGACGCCGCGGTGCCATGTCGGCCAATCGCCGCAACTGCTCTTCATAAGCTGGATCGCCGGTTCCCAGGATGGCCCACTGCACATCGCGGCTGACAACCCAGTGCTCCAGCAACGGGATGATCAGGTCCCAACCTTTTTGAGCCGCCATGCGACTGACGATGCCCACCAGTGGCATGCCGGGTTCGACTTGCAACCCCAACTCGTGCTGCAGATCATGTTTGCATTTGGCTTTGCCGGATTGCCAGTCTTCTACTGAGTAGTTGGCTGTCAAGTGATGGTCGGTCTGCGGATCCCACTGCGTGTAGTCCACGCCGTTGACGATGCCGACCAAGTGATCGCCCCTAGCTCGTAGGCTGGCTTCCAGTCCACATCCGAATTCAGGCGTGGTGATCTCGCGGGCATACGTCGGGCTGACGGTCGTCACCGTGTCGGCAAATGAGATGCCCGTCTTCATCAGATTCAGTTCGCCGTACGACTCCATCTGGTGATAATTAAAGTACTTCCAGTCCAAACCGGTCAGCGGCATGTCCACGTGCCAGAAGCGGCCTTGATAGGCTAAGTTGTGGATCGTCATCACCGACCGAACGCGATCCATCCAACGGAAGCCGCCGTACTTGGTCTCGACGTATGCCGGTACCAATCCAGCTTGCCAGTCATGGCAGTGCACGATGTCGATATCCAAGCTCAGTTGCTCGATGGCTTGGATTACCGCGCGGCCGAAGAAACTAAACCGCTCACAATTGTCGCGGTACTCACCGTGCCGATCGTGATACAGCCCATCGCGATCGTAGTATTGCGGTTGATCGATAAGGTACACATCTACGTTGCTGTGAGGCAACTGCGTGCGCAGTAGTCGGCACGCCACGTGTCGATCTCCAATGGCGATTGTGAAAGTATGCGGCGTCGGATCGATCCGCAAACCGCTACGCATTACGCTGCGGTAGGCGGGCAGAAAAGCGGTGCAGCGACAACCACACCGCTCCAGCGCTACCGGCAGCGAACCACACACATCGCCCAACCCGCCTGTCTTGGCCAGTGGGACCATCTCGCTTGCAACGGTAGCAACATGTAAGGCGTTCACAGGGCTCAGCTCTAAAGGGGAAGGTTGTCTTGGCTGACTGCTCATCGACCAGCCCAGCGCAGTACCGTTGGGCAGTTGTGCTGTCAAGGTAGCCTTGCCGTCGGCAAGTTACTATGGTCTGCTAACCAGCCTGCTTCTTGGGTTACCGCACCGACCCAACCA
>JBEBXX010000458.1:0-3306 GCA_040391435.1 Aureliella helgolandensis
GCTTAGAGGTGCTCGAGTCGACCGCCGAGGCGGTGATCAATGCACGCAGCATCGGTGACATCTGCACTATGCCCAGCGCTGTTATCGACGAACTGAAAGCGAATTTTGGTCTACCCACCTAGTTCCACTGAAACCCGCCAATGTTAGCCAGTCGCCACACCACCATAGAACTTAACCAGCCGCGAATCAACAATGGCGGCACCAGAGTTGCACGCAGCCTATAACGGAAAGATAAACCGCACAGATTTCACAGAGGAGACCCATCGATATGCTTACTGCATCTAATGACGCGAGGCTGAACGCGGACGACCAAGCCGTCGTGCTTGAACTGGCGCAGCGCAGTGTCGCTTTAGGACTGTCGTCCGAACCGCCGTTGGAGCCAATCGTCGAATATCATTCACCGAATCTTCGGCGGTGGCGCTCTTCATTCGTGACCCTGCGTCAAAACGGGGAGATTGTGGGCCGGGCTGGCACGGTGGAGCCTACCACGGCTTTGATCAGTGACATATGCCATAATGCGTATGTGGCGGCGTACAACTGCAATCAAGTTTTATCGAGCGCACCACTGATGGTTGAAGTCTGCGTGGTCAACGGCCTGGAGCATCTGAAGTGCAAATCGCTCGATGAAGTGTGCGGTCAGATCGTGAGAGGTGAGCACGGCGCGCTGCTGCGGCACACTCATGGTGCAGCCACGATTACCCCCGACAGTTGGGACCATTTTTCAGACTCCACCGAATTCACTCGCCAGTTGTGCGAGCGGGCGGGCATTTGCCCAGAACAGTGGCGCGACGATGCGCATGTGCTGGTTTATCGGATGGACCCGATAGCCAATGCCGAGCTCGCGCGATACCAGACTTGGCGTCCAGACAAACCACGCTAGCTCGTAAAAAGCCATAGCCCTTACAGATTCCTTCCCTCCTGCTTATCTCGAGATTGACCAACAAGATGCCTGAGTGGGCCGGGTACGGGCTGCTAATTGCGGCTGGGTTGCTTGCAGGCATCGTAAATACGATTGCAGGGGGCGGTTCGTTTCTTACGCTACCCGCCTTAATGGGGATCTGTGGCATGGACGCTAAGCTTGCCAACGGCACCAATCGCATTGCAATCCTGCTATCGTCAGCATCTGCGGCTGCCACATTTCATCGTCACGGCCACTTGGACAAGCGGCTGGCGCTGCGCTTAGCCATCCCCACGCTATTAGGTGTACCTATCGGCGCATTGCTAGCCATCCACCTCAGCCCGGATGCCTTTCGCCCGATTTTCGGCATCCTTTTCTTAGCGATGGCGGTAGTATTCATGCTCAATCCCAAGCGTCTGACAGAAAAGACGGAGCTGCTTCCGCAAACGCGGCATTTTGTCTCGCCCATTTTCTTCTGTATTGGGGTTTACGTGGGCTTCATCCAAGCCGGTATGGGAATCCTGCTGCTGATGTCGATGAGCCTCATCCGCTCGGGTGACCTTGTAGGTGCGAATGCCGTGAAGAACTTGATTGGCTTCAGCG
Organism: Aureliella helgolandensis; assembly: GCA_040391435.1. GTDB lineage: Bacteria > Planctomycetota > Planctomycetia > Pirellulales > Pirellulaceae > Aureliella > Aureliella helgolandensis_A. The sequence continues at coordinate 1,502 of JBEBXX010000458.1, forward strand.
TGACCTTTGCCGCCATGCTTTTCTATGTGTTCTATGGACAGGTCGATTGGTTGCCCGGGCTGTTGATGGCGGCGGGCAACGTCGTGGGCGGCGCATGGGGCGCGCGGCTTGCCATCCGCAAGGGGAACACATTGGTGATGGTCCTGCTCGTTGCTGTGATGCTCGCCACTGGCGTGCAATTGTTGTGGAAATAGCCCATGCCTTGCCGAGTTCCGCTACGCAGATTGTCGGCTCTAGGCTTCGATGCGGCTGCCGAGCAGCAGTAGGAATTGGCGCATCCAGGCTGGATGAGCGGGCCAGGCGGGCGCGGAAACTAGGTTCCCCTGGGTGTGGGCTGAGTCGAGTCCAGCGGATGGGGCGGGGACCGTACCGCCGGACGATTCTACCTCGGGGCCGACGGCCGGATAACAACTGCACTCGCGTCCCTGGAGCACGCCGGCGGCAGCTAGGATTTGAGGCCCATGGCAGATGGCCGCGATCGGCTTGTTCGCGTGCGCGAAGTGCTGCACCAAGGAGAGGACTTGTGGATTGAGCCGCAAATATTCCGGGGCCCGCCCGCCGGGGATAACCAGCGCGTCGTACAGGTCGTAATTGAGGCTGTCGAAATCGGCGTTGAGCACAAAGTTATGTCCGCGCTTCTCACTGTAGGTCTGCGCGCCGGCAACATCGTGAATCGCCGTAGCTACACTTTCACCGGCGCGTTTGCCGGGACAAACGGCCAGGCACTCGTGGCCGACCATCTGCAGCATCTGAAACGGAACCATGACTTCGTAGTCTTCAACATAGTCGCCTACGATGAACAGGATTTTTTTAGCGGCCATGCGCGTTTCACTCCATGATTTCGTCGGAAGTTTTCTTTACACGATTGGATACATCTTGGCTCTCGCGCTTTTGCAAATAGAGCTTGATGGGAACTTCGCCAAAGGGGAGATTGTCGCGACAGACGTTGATCAAATAGCGCTGATAGCTGGGAGGGAAACCTTGGGGAATGTTGCACATAAGGATCAATGTAGGGGGCGTAATGCCGATCTGCGAACCGAAATAGACCTTCGGTCGGCGATTCATATAGAGCGGCGGTTGTTGCTGCTGCAGCGCGGCTTGCAACAATTTATTGATCCGCGCCGTCGGGACGCGCGTTTGTGATTGCTTGAACAGCATCTGCGCGTGGTTGAGGAGCGCCTTCATGTTCTTGCCGGTCTCGCCGGTGATGAAGGCGATCGGGCAATAAGACATGGTGGGAAAGTGTTCGCGCAGGTAGCGGACCCAACGCTCGGTGGGAACCTGTCCGGCTACCTTGTCCCACTTATTGACGACGAAGATGCACGGCTTGAACTGCTGCTCGATGTAATGCGCCAACTGCTTGTCAACTTTGCTGATCGGCTCCATACAGTCAAAAAACAATAGCGACACATCCGCGCGACGAATACTTCGCTGGGCGCGGTGGTAGCCATAAAAATCGATGTTGGTGCGAATGCTTTTATTGCGACGCAGACCGGGCGTGTCGATGGCGATGAACTTGTGCCCGTCTAAGTCAAAGTGCACGTCGACGCTATCGCGTGTCGTGCCGGCTACCTCGCTAACGATCATCCGCTGGGCTTGCGCCAGCGTGTTGACAAAGGTGCTCTTACCCACATTGCGGCGCCCGACAATGGTCAGCTTCATCCGCGGCGCATCGGTCTCCCCCTCATCGGGCTCGGTATCGGGCAGGCGCTCTAGGATTTCATCGAAGAGCTGTTGCTTGTTGCGATTTTCTTTGGTGCTGATGGGGATCAACCACCCGCGTCCGAGTCGATGGAATTCCAGAG
>JBEBXX010000459.1:0-3306 GCA_040391435.1 Aureliella helgolandensis
AGGTGAAAAAACGGGTTGTAGGTTATCCTGCGGGGGGTAATATAGAGCATTGCCTTTGTTTGTGGCATCTGTCTCTATGCGCCCATTCTCTTAGTAGAAGACTGCTCTAGCACGGCAGCTCTCGGCGTTTGAGGGTCAATTCTGCCCGGCACCCCCTCACCGATTTGGGTTGGGATATGTGCCGGATATTTTCTTATTTCTACTTTGGGGAACGCAAGCACTCTTATGCGCAATCGAAATACACGAGCCGTGGGCTTTACGCTAGTAGAATTGTTGGTGGTGATAGCCATTATTGGGATCTTGGTAGGCCTCCTGTTGCCGGCCGTGCAGGCGGCGCGCGAGGCTGCGCGGCGTATGCAGTGCACCAACAATTTGAAACAGTGGACGCTGGCCTGCCATACATTTGCCGACGCCAACCGTGGCTTTTTTCCGATCGGAGCCAATCCGGACGTGCGCAAGGTCGAAAACGGCAAAACCTATAGCCGTATTTCCTGGCCGACAGAATTGTGGCCCTACATTGAGCAAAGTGCGCTGTACAGCCAGTACGACCTGAACTTGCACTTCTATCAAGATCCCAACATTGCCACGTATCGCCAGCACATCCCCGCCTACTCATGCCCTTCGGATGCGACCAACTCCACGCAAAACAAGGCTGATACGTATTGGCGAGTGATGGGCAACTATGTCACCAACATGGGCAATACCCACCTGCACCAGAACGCTGCAGACCAAGCCATTTTTACTGGAGCGCCATTTGGTGTTGGGCATACTTACAGGATGGCGGATCTGTCGGATGGTCTGTCCAATACAGCCTGCATGTCGGAAATCATCATCGCCGCTCCTGGCCAAGTGACCGACAACCGCGGCGACATTTTAAATAATGAGGGAAGCCCAGGTTTCATGTCGATCCTGACTCCCAACTCGCGCGTACCCGACCAAGTTCGCGCGTGTGCTCCTGGCACCTCGGACCCTGCCAATTCGCTATACCGCAGCGTCCCGTGTGTGGTTGTGGGCGGCAATACAGAGTATCAAATCGCGCCGCGCAGTCGCCACACGGGCGGTGTGACGCTCAGTCTGTGCGATGGCTCGGTGCGTTTTTCCAGCAGCAGCATCGACCAACTGACTTGGATCGCTATGCTGTCGGGCCGTGGCGGGGAAGTCGTCTCGCTGGCTGATTAGCGAGATGCAGATGGACAGCAACTGAAATCAATTCACTGTAGAAAGTATGTTATTCAATGAGCTTCCTTCAAAAACTCACCATGGCGGGACTGGGCTGTCTAGCGGTTTGCTTAGCTGGCTGTGCTGAAAAAACCACCGAAGTCCAGGTGTCTGGCGAGGTGTCGATCAATGGCAAGCCGATTCCCAACGGTATGATCTCCTTTGTCGATAAAGATGGAGTGGCACCAACGGGCGGCGGGGTCATCCAGGATGGCAAATATACCGCTGTGGTTGAGCCGGGTTCTAAAACGGTTTTGGTGCTTGGCAATGAGGTGGTCGGGGAGGAGCCTGAGTACCAGGGAGTTGCGGATAGCCCTATGCGCAAAGTCTATAAAACGTTGACGCCCACCAAATACAATGCGGCCCACCAGTCGGACCTGACCGCCGACATTAAGGGTCCGCAGGATGGGCTGAATTTTGAGTTGACTGGGAATGCTCCTAATATTGACGACAGAGCCCGCTAGCGTTGTGGGGCCGCGCGGACAACGATACGATGGGCGTTATGTAAAGGCCCATCGTGGTTGGCCCCGTGCGAATTTGCCGAAAACGTCTTGGCTGGAGAGCTGTTGATAATGCTGTGGGATGCACTGCTCGGTCACCAACAACAGAAACTCTGGTTCGAGACGGCTTTGGCAAATGGGCGACTGGCGTCCAGCTTTCTGTTCGTGGGGCCGGACGGCATTGGCAAACGCACGTTTGCAACTCTATTGGCCAAGGGGCTGCTGTGCCGCCAGTCCTCCGCACAGTCGCTGGAAGCTTGTGGCCGCTGTGAAGACTGCGTGCAGGTCGACGCGGGCACGCATCCCGACCTACTGTCGGTGGCCAAACCGGCGGACAAAGCCAACATTCCAGTCGAGCTGTTAATCGGCGAACGCGATAAACGCATGCGCTCGGGACTGTGCCACGACATCAGTCTGCGGCCCTATTCCGGCCGCCGCAAAATTGCGATTATCGACGATGCCGATACGTTCAACAGCGAGGGGGCCAATTGTCTATTGAAGACGCTCGAGGAGCCCCCTCTGGGCTCGCTGTTGATCCTGCTCGGGACCAGCCTGCAGCGCCAACTGCCGACGATTCGCTCGCGCTGCCAAGCGATTTTGTTCAGACCCCTCGAGGTGCAGCAGTTGCAGACGCTGCTGCTGCGCAACGGGTGGGCCGACTCGGAGGCTCAGGCGGGGGAGTTAGCTCGGCGCGCCGCTGGAAGCCTCTCGGAAGCACGTTTGCTTGTGGAACCAGAGCTGGATGAATTTCGTGGTCAACTGCTGGATGATTTGGGCAAACCGCAACTGCCGCTGATCGAATTAGCCAAGCGCTGTGTTGGTATCGTCGATGCGGCGGGTAAGGACGCACGCGTCAAACGCGAGCGTCTAAAGCTCGTCTTTCGCATCGCTGCGAATTTTTTTCGCGAATTAGCGTTGAGCCTCAGCGGCGAAGCGGACGGCCAGCGGCGTGAGCCGGTGAGCGACGAACTGCGGCTGGCGGTTCAGCGTGGTCGTGGGTCGTGGAAGTCGGGGCCACGGGGCGCCGTCCTAGCTTGGGATCGGTGCTTGTTGGCCACCGAGCAGGTCGATCGCAATGCCAACCAAGCGACGCTGCTGGAGGCTTGGGCAGCGGATATTGCCCGGCTGGGAGGCTACTGAGAGCAGTGCGCCGCGCCTGCGATCGGCGCGATGGCCTGCGATCGGCGCGATGGCCTGCGATCAGCGCGAGAGGCCGCGGAGGATGCTGCGGCCCCAAGTGAATTGCTGCAGCAGCCATCGCAGGACCAGGTAGCAGCTTATGCCAACAGCGATGCCCACACTATCGGCGGCTAGATCCAACATGTCGCAACTGCGTGTAGGAATGAGAATCTGCGTTTATTCATCGATGCAGGCATAGGCAAATGCGATCGCGGCAGCCCAGCCCACGTGCGAGAGTCCCTTGCCCCAGTTGGGGAGAGCCCAGGCCAGCAAAAACGCGAGTCCGGCGTAGGCCGCGGTGTGCAATGTCTTATCGGAAACGCCCACTGAGGGGACCGAGCTGCCCGGCATGTGCGTGCCGGCAAACTGCGCCAGCCAGTCGAGTACGAGACACAATGAAGCACACCGT
>JBEBXX010000460.1:0-3293 GCA_040391435.1 Aureliella helgolandensis
AGTTGTGCGTAAGCGCTCATGGCTACCATGTAGAAAGCCGAGCGGCGCGTGCGCGATTTGTCGGGTAGGTCTGTTGAGCAGCCGAAGTGTGGCTGCCATTTGCATACCACGAACGACAGGCATAGCTATGATTCGGACTGATCGTAAACTGGAACTCTGAGCCGCTAACTTAGTGTGAGCACACTATGCTACAACGTCCCAAAAGCGAACGCAGAGCAGTTGCGTTTATCGCCGGCCTACCGATTGTTTTCGAGTTAAATCGAGGAATTTGCTTGAAATGCATGTCACTTCCGCCTTTTTCCGGGATCAGCATTGACAGAAAACAGGCAGAGGCATATCGTAGATCGACGATAGACAATTTAGTTGTGATTAGCAAATCAATCCAATAGGCGATCGATCGATGGTCCGAACCAAGGCAGAAGCAAAGAAATGCTGTACCACCAGCGAAAGGCTGGCGCTGCCGGACGTCGCTACCGCAAAGGATATGGCCAAACTGACGTGGGCCCTGGCTCACCCGGCGCGAGTAAGAATCGTACGGTTGTTGCTTAGCCGAACCTCGTGCGGGTGCGGCGAGATCGTCGAAGAAAGGCCGCTGGCACACTCGACGGTGTCCCAGCACCTGAAAATCTTGAAGGAAACCGGTTTGGTGCAGGGCGAGATCGACGGGCCTCGGGTGTGCTACTGCATCAACAAAGAGGCAATGGCCAAATTGAAGAAGCTGATCGCGGACTTGTAACACATGAGCAAAGCACCCGCGGGTGCCGCTAATTTACAACAAAAAATTTTTACTCATAGCTATCGTACTTCGGCGATAGGCGATAGCGTGCAAAGGAGCACACAATGAGCGAGCGAATGATTATCGATGATGTGCGGGACCAATACGCTGGCGTTGCCAAGGGGGCGCTATCCAACGAGTCGACCGCGGTTAGATCCATCGCGTCGGCGTTTGGATACTCAGAGGACGAACTCAATCAGTTGCCAGCCGAAGCCAACATGGGCCTGTCGTGCGGCAACCCTTTGGCGCTGGCCGGCATTCGCGAAGGCGAAGTTGTCGTGGACCTTGGATGCGGCGGTGGCATGGATGTGTTTCTCGCCGCTCGCAAAGTAGGTGCGTCGGGTCGCGTCATCGGTATCGATATGACCTCAGAGATGCTCGAGCGAGCTCGCGTCGGCCAACAGAAGCTCGGCTTGACGAACGTTGAGTTCCATCAATCAACCATCGACAAGTTGCCACTACCCGACCACTCTGTCGACTGTGTGATCAGCAACTGCGTGATCAATCTGGTGCCCGATAAGTTGGCTGTGTTTCGCGAGATTCTGCGAGTGCTTAAACCAGGCGGACGCGTGGCACTTAGCGACATCGCTCTCAAGCAAGAACTTCCGAGCGAAGTCAAGCAAAGTGTCGAAGCGTATGTCGGTTGCATTTCGGGTGCCATTCTCATCGACGAGTACCGCAGTCTATTGGAACAAGCCGGTTTCGCATCCGTGGTCGTCACGGACACAGGCTCAGACCTGAACGCGTACGCCATGGCTAGCGACGGCGGATGCTGTGGCGGCGGCTCGTGCGGATCAGAAGAAAAGTCTTTGCACGACGGGCTCGCGTCCGTCATGCAATCGTTTGATGCCAATGCCTTTGCCGCCAGTGTTCGAGTCCACGCGCTCAAGCAATTTTCGACCAATCCCGTAAACACCATTCCTGTTTTGAATCTTCAACCGATCTCCAAGGAGAAAACTATGAAATCTGTACAAGTCTATGACAAACCCATGTGCTGCTCGACAGGCGTTTGTGGTCCAGAAGTTGATCCCGTGTTGCCAAAATTCGCAGCGGACCTCGAATGGCTCAAAAACCAAGGCCACAACGTCGAACGCTACAACCTCGCTCAACAGCCACAAGCCTTTATTGAAAACAAGACCATTCACAATCTGCTTAGCACCGCTGGAACCGACTGCCTGCCCGTCGTCGTGATTGACGGCGAGATCGTCAGCCAAACCGGTTATCCATCGCGTGAAGATCTCGCAGGCTGGGTTGCCGGTTCGCCAGCAAAAAAACTTCTTCCCGTTAGCAATGCTGGCGAATGCTGTGGAACGAGCGGCTGTTGCTAGTGCACAGACGCCGATATATCGCCGACGTTTCGCCAGCGATGAAGGACCAATATAAGGAACCAGTATCATGAAGTTTTTAGAACATCCAACCCGCAATCTTTTCTTCACGGGTAAAGGTGGTGTTGGCAAAACATCGGTGGCATGTGCGACCGCAGTAAAGCTTGCCGACGCTGGGAAGAAGGTCTTGTTAGTCTCGACTGACCCCGCCTCCAATCTTGATGAAGTGCTGGGTGTAACTCTGGGGAACCATCCGACCGCGATCCCAGCGATTTCGACCCTGTTCGCTATGAATCTCGATCCAGAGAAATCGGCCGCCGAATATCGCGAACGCATGGTTGGCCCTTATCGCGGCTTGTTGCCTGAAGCGGCTGTAAAGAGCATGGAGGAGCAATTCTCTGGATCATGCACGCTGGAGATTGCAGCCTTCGACGAATTCTCGCGATTGCTGGGTGATCCAGCGGCGACCGCTGAGTTCGACCATGTGATCTTCGATACAGCACCAACCGGTCATACGTTGCGGTTGCTTACGTTACCATCGGCCTGGGATGGATTCATGGAGCAGAACACAACAGGGACCAGTTGCTTGGGACCTTTGGCTGGCTTGCAGGCACAACAAAAACTGTATCAAGAGTCCGTCAAAGCCCTTGGCGATCCGGCAGTGACAACCCTTGTACTCGTAGCCCGCGCCGAAGCGAGTGCGCTTCGCGAAGCGGCTCGTACCAGCAGTGAGCTGGCTGAACTTGGAGTTCGCAATCAACACCTCGTGGTCAACGGTGTGTTTAACGCAATCGACTCAACTGATCCGTACGCAATCGCTCTGCAGCAGCGCGGTGCTTTGGCGCTGGCAGCGACTCCCGAAAGCTTGAAAGCGTTTCCTCAGACCATTGTGCCGCTCAGTCCGGATGGCATTCTTGGAATCGACTCACTCCGTCGCCTCGGTACGGTTGATTCCGCTGCGTTCGCCAATGCGAACCAGGAAGTTATTGAGCGCGTCGATGGACTGCCGTTGCTCTCAGAATTGATCGATGATTTGGTTGCCCCAGGTCACGGTGTCATTCTCGCGATGGGCAAAGGTGGCGTTGGTAAAACAACTGTCGCCGCAGCCGTCGCCGCTGCCATTGCAGAACGAGGAAACGAAGTCCATCTGACCACAACCGACCCCGCTCCACACATCGCAGCCGCGATGAATT
>JBEBXX010000461.1:0-3291 GCA_040391435.1 Aureliella helgolandensis
GACTGCTCGAGATCACCGCCAGGGCTGGTCAGCCGCAGAATAATCAAATCGACACCCTGCCGTTTGGCTAGATCGAGTCGTTGATTTAAATACCAATGGAAGCGGCCGAAAATGGGCCCTTCCACTTCGATCACCATTGCACTTGAGAATTTTTCACGCAGCACTGCGTCTGCCTCAAGCGGCCGCTGCTCGTCCAACGGCTGCTCGTCCAGTTGCTGGCGTGGGGCAGGGGAGGGGGGCCTTTCGAACATATCTTGCGAGGTAGCCGAGCGCGGCGCGAGCACGACAGACAGGCACAGGCACAGGAGCGGCACGGCGGTTCGCGGAGCCAAATGCTTCCGCGCAAGCGTCGCACAGTGTGGCGCGTCCAGGGCCGAAAAGAAAATATAGAGCATCGAACGAATTCCGCGGGATGGGCGAGGTTTAGGTGAATTGTATCGCAGTGAGGTACCACTGCTGATTGTAACTGAATAGTTCGCTGGGCGTTCGGCGCCGAGCCTCTCGCGAAGCTGTCTTCGCGGCTGGAGTTACGAGGCTTGCAGCCTCCACTGCGAGGTTTCACCACGCCCACTGGCCATCGACTAGAATGGCTGACGAGTTCTTTTCTACCGACCTTTATTCCGAGGCCTCGATGACTGCACGAACTGCTCTTTTCCCACTGTCTCTATTCTCACTGTCTCTTTTTTTACTGTCACGCGGATCTCCGTGTCGCAGCTCGCCGCTGCCGAGCGGCGTACTCACCTTGCTGCTAGCGGTGGGCCTCACGCTGAGCTGCACGTGTCCAGCCACCGCTCAGGATGCAAGCGATGCCAATCCACTCGCGGCTTCCATCGAAACAATCGCGCAGTGGCCAGTAGCGCAGGTCGGCGAGCACGGCATCGAATCGGCCGAGTTCATCTTTCCGCTGGAAGAGCGTCCAACGCCCGAATGCCATGCGTCGACCATCGTGGCTACGTCCGACGGGCTAGTCGCAGCTTGGTTTGGCGGTTTGCACGAAAACCATCCCGAAGTAGGCATTTGGGTATCGCGGCACGATGGCCAAAGCTGGAGTGCAGCCTTGGAAGTAGTTGATGGATCGGAAGGGGAGGAGCGAGAGTACGCCTGTTGGAATCCGGTGCTTTTCCAACCCAAGGGAGGCCGGCTGTGGTTGTTTTATAAAGTTGGCGTCAGTCCGAGCCAGTGGTGGGGAATGGCTACAACGTCGGAAGACAATGGCCGCACCTGGGCGGCTCCGTGGCGACTGGGAACCAGCTCTCAACTCTTCTTGGAGAATCGCAACCTGCTCGGACCAGTCAAGAACAAACCACTACAATTGTCAGACGGGCGCGTGATTTGTCCCAGCAGTACAGAGAATCAAGGTTGGCGCATCCACTTTGAAAACACCAGCAACATCCAACTTGGTCCCCAAGCAACTTGGAGCGTGGTCGGTCCGCTGCAGGTAGGCGAGAAATTGGACGCTATCCAACCCAGCTTGCTAGAGCATTCCGACGGGCGATTGCAGATCGTTTGCCGAACTCGACAAGGAGTGTTGGGGACCAGTTGGTCAGACGATTCCGGCAGATCGTGGGGTCCGATGAAGTCGCTGGCGCTGCCCAATCCAAATTCCGGCACCGATGCCATCACGCTGGAGGATGGACGACATTTGCTCGTATACAACCACTCGCAGCGAACCGCGGAGGCAAATGGGAGGCAAATTCTTAACGTGGCTCTCAGCGACGATGGCATCGAGTGGAAGCCACTGATGTCCTTGGAAAACCACGAGGACAAGGCGGGATATAGCTATCCGGCGGTCATTCAAGCCGACGACGGCCGCGTGCATATCACCTACACCTGGCGGCGACTAGCGATTAAACATGTGGTGCTCGATCCACAGCAGCTCTAGACACGCGGCCGAAAGAGCTAGCCAGGGCGGCCTGGCGACAGGCCGCCCCAACCAGCCGAGCACTAGCTTTTTGGCTGTCCGAGTGATAAGCTGAAGCGTAGGCTATGCTCTCAGCTTGTCGAACTTCGCAGGCTCCCACGCGGGCGGCCTACCTCGCGTTGCTAGGTACCGTTTCGCTCTTCTGTTCAATCCTTAAGTGGTGAACTTCTCCAATCGAAAGCAGGCGTGTCGGTTATTGGTTCATTCAGCCAAACGACTTCCGTCAATCGGCGAGCTGTCTCAGCTCGCCCGTTCTGAAGCAAGTACTTGCTCTTTGCATTTCGATCGAGAAACTCTTCAATAGGAGCCTAGGCCATGGCTTTGGGCAAACAGATACCGGACAAAACACTGCTTAGAAGTGTCGAACAAAAATTGGCTCAGCGCGTCAGCGGCTCTGGCAGCAAGCTGGCGGCGGCCGTCAGTGCTGGCACCGTCACACTCAGCGGGACTCTGTCGCAGGAGTACCTGCGGCGTTCCATCACCAGCGCGATGAACGGCATCGGCGGAGTCAAGCGCGTGGTCGACAACATGGTTGTCGTGCCCCCTAAGAAACGCGTTTAATACAGCCAAAGAAACCATCGATGCCGATTCTGCTAGTTAGCGTTCTACAACACCAGTTTATTGGCCTTTCTTCGCTTATGTGGCTGCTGGGACTGGTGTTCGCCATCCCGTTGATAGCCCTCGCCGTACTGCTGGTCTACTACGGCGGCTTGTGGTTTCAAGCGTATATGTCCGACGCCGATGTTAAGTTCGCTAGCCTAGTTGGCATGAGCTTTCGGGGAGTCCCCTCGCGCATGATCGTGACCGCCAAAGTCATGTCGCGCCAATCGGGGCTCAATATACGCCGCCCCAACGGTATCACGACGCCTCGCCTAGAGGCGCACTTTCTAGCCGGTGGCGACGTACCACTAGTCATCAAAGCCATTATCGCCGCTCACCGGGCTGGCATCGTATTGGATTTTGATCAAGCCGCCGCGGTGGACCTGGCCGGACGCGACGTGCTCGACGCAGTGCGAACCAGCGTCACCCCACGCGTTATCGACTGCCCCGATGCTCAAACAACGGGCAGGGACAAGATGAGCGCCGTGGCTAAGGATGGTGTAGAACTATTGGTCCGGGCTCGGGTGACAGTCCGCACCAACATGGCCACACTAATCGGCGGTGCGACCGAGCAAACTATTATCGCTCGCGTGGGCCAGGGCATTGTAACTACGATTGGTGGGGCCAATTCTCACATGGACGTCTTGCAGTCTCCCGATCGCATTTCTAAAGGGCTGCTCAAATCGGGGCTCGACGCCAACACCGCCTTTGAAATCGTGTCGATCGTCATTCTAGCTATCGACTTTGGAGAAAATATCGACGCGCGATTG
>JBEBXX010000462.1:0-3291 GCA_040391435.1 Aureliella helgolandensis
ACGCCAGTCGAATGGCTTGCCGCAAGTAGTCGCGTGGCGCACCGGCATTTCTGGCAGCACTCGCCGCAGGCCCGACCATGGAGGCTCCGCAACCGATGATTTCCCCCCACACCTTGGCTCCCCGCCGCTGGGCATGTTCGTAGCTCTCCAAAACCAGCGCCCCGGCCCCTTCGCCCAAGACCATGCCGTCACTGGTGCTGTCAAAGGGACGAGACATTCGCGTCGGATCGCTCTGCTGGCTGGCCAGATCCTCAATGAGCGCTACGTGGGCGGTGCGCAGCGGATGGATACGAGTCCCGGTGGCGCCCACCAGCATTACATCGGCAGCTCCGCGGTGGATGATCGAAGCGGCTTCGGCCAGAGAGAGATTGGAGCTGGCCTCCCGCACCGTGATGGAATTATTGGGTCCACGAAAGTCGTTGTAAATCGACACGTGGCTGTTGGGCATGTTGGGCAAGTACTTGAGCAACCACAGTGGATTGACCTTGTACAAGCCCAGCTCCGGCCAATCGCTGGTTGCGAACTTACCGCTCTCGGCGTTCCGCGCATTGCGCACGCCGTCGGCGAACTCTTCGGGGCGAGTCAGAATGTAGTCGCAGCCAAACAAGCAACCGCACCGCTCTGGCTGGCGATCGGTCCCCAAGCCGCTATGCGCCAGCGCCTTTTGGGCCGCTGCAACACCCATTTCAATCTCGCGGCACATGACCTTAATATTCTTCTTGATCGCCCGCTGGAGCAACTTATCCAGCTCGCCATAGTTCTCGATCGCGCCGGTGAAATCTTTAACTTGACCACCAGATTGAATGGGCAGCGACTGGGTGGGCAGGCTGTCGAGCGACGTAATACCCGATCTGCTGTGCACTAAGCTATCCCACACTCGATCCAATTCGGATCCAATGGGGCTCACTAGGCCCAGGCCGGTTATAACGACTCGCTGGCTACTGAGATCGGTCATGAAAAATGAAAACTGTGCTGAGGTGTGCGTGGCGGGAGGTGAATAATAACAATGAGCAAACGCCTAGTTTCGTCGACTAGGCCAAGGCTGACAAGCTAGGCTTAGAATATTAATCGCCCGGCTCTAATACCGCCCGCGACTGAGCGGATTGGTGGACTGGGCTGTGTTAGCTGCTCCCGCACCGCCGGTGGGAATGCGCCCACTGGCGTCTCCGCGATACTCGATAAACAGCAGAGCGTCGGCGCGATCGCCGCTAGGCAAGATGCGATCCAGCCCCAACAGGCTCGTCCCCTGGCCCAGCAGGCTTGCATTGGGACTGCCCATCGGCGCGGCCACCACCCCACAACTGAGCACTAGGACTTCGTCCGCCGGCCAGCGAAAGCGCTCATGCAGTCGCCAACTGGCTACCTGCGGAACGTTGATCTGCCCGGTATAGCTCTGGCCTGTCGGCAGTGGCAGGTCGAGGTTGACGTTGGCCAACCGCTCGACCTGATCGATGTTGACTTTGACTACCAGATCGACCGTCCGCTTGTCGACGCTTAACAGCGGACTGAGCTGCAGCCGATAGCCCTCTTTGATCTCACCGGTCGAAGGCATGTAGGGCGGCCAAGCACCGGGCGTGGTCTTGTAATCCTCAATAAAATTGCGGCCGCGAAGCTGCTCCAATACCTGTGCCTGTCCATTGTGCACAACCACATCGACCGAGTTCAGCTCCTGATAGTCGGTCCTGCCGCGGAGCATGGCTAACAGGATGGCGGAATTCTCCTTGCTGACCAAGAAAGCTTGCACGCCTGGAGATTGGGAACGCACACTACGCATCAACTGATGAGCTCGCGTGCGCCAGTTGGGGTTGCCGATAGCCATCAACCGCAGCCCGTATAGCTGCGGTGCCGTGGTGCCGTTAACAAACCGTTCATAGACATCGCGTACTACCTGATGCATCTCCTGGTTGTGATAGACCCGCAACTTCTCTCGGTCGGCATTGATAAATCCAAACGGATCGGTGAACCACGGATCGGTGCCCGTCTCGCGCAGAATCCAGTCGATAATCGCCTGCTGCGGCCGATCCACCTGGCTCAGCTCGCGGGTATACGGCCGCAGATCGTATTCCTCCCAGTACTGGCCCGCATCGGTGGGCAGCGCCGGCGCGCCGCCCGTCCTGCGCGACTGCAGAGACGAAGCCGCTGCCGGGCCGCTGGCCGACGCTTTTTGGCCGCCAACATTTGCCGTCGAACCCGACGTAGCGCCCGCTTCTAAACTGGGCACACTTGTAGGCTGCGCGTCGGGAGCCTGCGCGCTGAGTGGCGTCAGGCCGCTGACCAGTATCAACCCAGCGAGTACACAACGCTGCGCCGCAGCAAGCTTAGCCAAGCGATCATTCGGAAATAACACTACTTCTCAACCTTGAGTTTTTGGTTGTGCGCATCATGCATGAGCGGGCTAGGCACAGAAATCTAAAGCCACGTCGCAATGCAATGGAAAGGGCTGAGAGCGACTATAGGCTACCCGACCACCGCAGGCCAAGATCAATCCCTAATGCTGGTATTACTGTGCAACGATATTTCCTCTCCACCGCCGAAAATTCGGTTGACGCCGCACGAGAACTTTCTGACACTGAGTAGTGAACCCGCTATTGGTAGTAGTTTCATGACGCGCGACTGCGAGCGGGTGGTTGCATGGGAGATGATGCATGACCAAACCGACCAGCTTGGGGGCTCCGACAAACACCGGCCAACGCGCCTACGAGACAGTCGACGCGCCTGAAGACTCCCCAACGGGCACCCGGGCGGCCAGCTCAGATCAGGCAAGCATCCCAGCCCCAAGCGCTGTAGTGGCGCGCGGCACGCTCATGCTTTCACTGCTCTCGCAACAGGCCGCCGCCGCGCGGGCCGAAGCCCAGTGCGCAGAACTGCGGATCCTGCTGAGCGAGGCACAGGCTGGGAATTCGACTCGGTTGCAGCGTTGGCTTCGCGTCCACGAATGGGAATGTGCAGCCCAAGCTCCGCACTACCAGAGCGCTCCGCACTACCAGGACGATGCAAGTGCCGGCCCAAGGGTGCACTGCGACTCGCCCTCTAGCCACGACTTGCCAGTTCAACTGAATGACTGGCAGATGCTCGTCGCTCCGGCCCGAGGTCGCTTGCAGGCGCACACGCAACAGCTAAAGGAGCAAGCCCTACTGAGTGAGGTTGCGTTACGGATTGAGAACAGGGGTGACAGCGGAAAGTGGGGACAGGTTGACGAACAAAAGTTGCAGATGGAGAAGGGGAAAGGACTGAGGGAACAGAAAGCAGTGCAGAAGAGAGAGCAGAGAGAGGGGAGTGCCGACGGCGGAG
>JBEBXX010000463.1:0-3285 GCA_040391435.1 Aureliella helgolandensis
GGCAGCGCTAACTCCAGCTCGCAGTGGACCACCTCCCGAACATAGTCAGTATGCATAATCGAAAATGTCACCAAGCGGGTGGTCAGCTTTCCGAACCGCCCTACGTTCACTGAAGCCGGGTAGCGAACGGTAGCCAATCCCTGCGCATCGCTGACATCTTCTTGAGGGGCGCCGTATTTTTCTTGATTCCAAAAGCCATGCCCGTCGACCTCGATCATCCGCATTGCATACGGCATGACCTTCGCTCCCACGACCGCTTCGCCGTCAGGGCCTGTCAGCACGACGGTGAGTTCCGCCATTGTGAAATCGGGCTCGGCAGTATCGCTCTGGGCAGATTCGCTCTGGGAAGATTCGCTCTGGGAAGTATCGCTCTGGGAAGTAACTTTGGCAGTATCTTGAGCTGCCTCCTCCGCTGCTTCCTGAGCCGTTACATCAGCCGTGAGCAGCAGAGCCACTAGTACAATCACCAGTCCATAAGTCGATCGTCTACACGAAACGTATCGCATCGCATGTCATCTCCGAGTGCCTGGTCATTTCTAGCCGCACTATAAAGTCAACGCGGCCGTCTCCGCGAATACACCACTAATGTGGTTCATTGAATCCGCCGCTGACAGACATATGCGGCCTTCAGGGTTGAACATCTCGGCCCACAGGGCGATAGATCCTTGCCGGTGGCGTGGAAGCTTGCGGCATAGCTCTGCACCAAATTTTTGAGTTGCTGATCGATGCACTAGTCGCGAAGCGACGGCAGGCGATAGCCACGGACGCGAGTCCGTGGTTAGTCCGTCACCGATCGCTAAAGTCGCAACGCGACGACAGGTGTCGCAGTGTGCAAACATGGTTCAACCTTCAGCTTGATCGCATGCGGCGTCTGCAGTTCGAAACGCCTGCCGTCGCTTCGCGACTATCGAATTTGGTTGCGAATGCAACCATGGACTCGCGTCCATGGCTATCGCCTGTCACCGCTTCGCGGTTGGCTGTATTTCTGGCCTCACTATCGGTTACGGCCGGTCAACGCCTTCCACTGCTGCCACTGGCGGGCGTCTACAGCTAATTTGTGTCGCTTCAGCCCGGCGTGCGAGACTTGCTATTTCAATTGTGAATATTCACCGCCGTTCATCGTGAAAGCTGCATTCCAGGCTTCGGGCGAGTTATCGATTCGCAAGGATCGAGCGCTGCCGTCGGCGTAGGCGGCCAGTGCTTTGCCATCGCGCGAATACAACCTGGCGCCTGGATTTTCGCGATCGTATTGATAATCCTCGGGCGAAGTCCAGGCAACAGCGTGCTCGGGAGCAAGCTCTACAATCATCACGGTGTTGCTAGTACCATCCGTGATCGACTGGAATCTAACCGGCTTTTCGCCACCAAAAATCGTTTGCTCGCCAACCGGTGCCGCGTACAGCGTATGATAGGCTTCGACCAGCGACGATTCTCCCAACCTTAGGACAGGCGCAAAGACGGGCGGCATGACCCTCAGCAGCTTGATGTTATGTGGACTATCCCACGGCTCATCGAGCTTGAATTCCTTATACAAGTCAGCTTCACCGATATACGGCAGGATGTGCACGCGCCAACTCAGACCACTGTGGCCATCTTTTCCACGAGCCTCAGCATCGGGCGGGAAGCTATTATGAGCATCTACATAGTTGTGGATGGACAGGGCCAATTGCTTGAGATTGTTAGAGCTTTGATTGGCCGCTACTCGTGCCGCCCCTTCCTGGGCTGCACGTTCTAAAAGCGCAAACAACTGCCTCGCCTCGTTGTCTTTAAGTGGTACAACGAACTGACTCGACTGCTGCTCTGGTTTTAGCAGATCTGAGTTTTTGAGCGCCGTTTTCAAAGGCTCCAGTTCTGGCCCCACTTGGTCAATTAGACCATCCAACATGTGAGGAAAGTGTTTCACCAGCGCCCCGGCGGCAGGTGCGCTCGCGGATTGAGCCAGCAACCGCCCTGTTAACGTGCTCGGGTCGAACGACAACTGTAGCCACTGAACCCCTTCCGTCAATACTTGGCTCGGACCACCGCCCAGTGCAGCGGGCAGATCGGGAGCGAGCTCCTCGAACGCGCGCCGCAAATAGCTCGGAGGCACGACAGCGACTTGCATTGGCGCGTTGGTTGGATCGTCCAGCGCCAACTGCCAGCGATCGAAATCCACCGGCAACAGTTTGGTAGAAATCTGCGCGTCAGCTTTCGTTTCAGGCGGAGCTGGTAGTTGCACACCCACCACGGTCCAGTCGCCTTGCGTGACAGGCTGTACTAGATGGAGGCTTGCGGCATAGCTCTGCACCAAAGTTTTGAGTTGCTGCTGATTGATGCCTTGCGTCTTGGCCGCCAGGCGCATAAAGCTGCCGGCCGAACGATAAGGCAAGTCGACGGCGATGGTTAGCGTCTGATCGCCGACGGCCTGTCGCACTTCATCGAGCACTCGCTGCAGCGGCTTGAGCGATTCGTCTTTGGGTAGTGCTAGACGGGCCATGTCTAGCTGGACAATACAGACAGTCGTCCCATTGGCAATGATTGGGACCGCCGTGGGTTCGTCCGCTCGGGTTGCTGATGGCCTACCAAGGCACATCGCGACGGATAGAGTTAGCAGAGCTATTCGCAGCGAACAGCCCAAAGATTCGACAGTGTTGCATTTCATATTCATCATAGGGCTCACGATGGAGTTTCCGATTTTGTTTGAGAAATCGATTTGGGTTTTTGCTTTGCCGCGATTTAATTTATTGTTTTGTGGTGGATCAACTTTTTTGCCGTGCTGTGGATCAACTTTTTTGCTTCAACCTTGCTGCATCTTAGCCCGGAGGGCGAGACATCCTTGCCGGTGGCGTGAGCCACCGGTTTGCAGCCGGTTGATAAGCCAGCCCGGAGGGCGACACATGATCAACCTAGCACCAGTAATGCTTACTAGATCAGGAGATGCCCTAGTCATGTTGCACTTCAGGATCGGTTAATGTCGAAAGCTGATTTGTGTCGCCCTCCGGGCTTAGGGTCATCTGCATGTGGTCCGGTGGCTGACGCCACCGGCAGGGATATGCCGCCCTCTGGGCTAAAACACACAGATCTGTTGTAATTTGGGCTGAACCGCAGAGATCTGCACACTGCGGGCTAAGACTAAGGGCTATCACCCTCCGCAGCTGGTACCAGTACTAACTCGTATTTGATTCTGCTCACCACCGCACCAGAGAGTTTGGCGTGTCCGGCTTGGTAAACATATTCGAAGGGCTGCAGCGTCACGGGGTCATTGGGAGCGGGCAGTCGTAACTCGCTTAATTGTTCTGGCAGTCG
>JBEBXX010000464.1:0-3284 GCA_040391435.1 Aureliella helgolandensis
CCGTTCACAAGCTAGAAGCTTACGCCACCGTTCACAAGCTAGAAGCTTACGCCACGCTTCGCAAGCTAGAAGCTTACGCCACATGCGGCCACTGGCCATTAAAGACTTCGGTCGCTCCGCCTGTCATCCATACGCGATTGCTGGCTTCGTCCCAGCGCAACCGCAGGTCTCCGCCGCGCAGGTGGATCAGCACTTGGCGCTGCGTCAGCCCGCACAGCACGCCGGCTACACACACCGCACTGGCTCCCGTACCACAGGCCCACGTCTCGCCCGAACCACGCTCCCACGTCCGCTGGCGGAGCTCCGTCTCAGACAGCACCTCGACGAATTCAACATTGGTGCGTTTGGGAAAGCGCGGATCGCTTTCGATCTTTGGGCCGAGGCCTAAGACCAGTTCATCTGTGGCTTGCGGCACAAAAATGACGCAATGCGGATTGCCCATCGACAGCGCCGTTACCGTCAGCGTCTGGCCGGCGAACTGCGTTTGGAAGTTGACTACAGGCTGGCTGGCGAGCGTGGTGGGCACCTGGTGTGGTTGCAACTTGGGCTGGCCCATGTCGACCGTGACTTGGCTGACCGCCCCATCCTCTACTTCCAGCGCCACTTGTAACACGCCGCTAGCGGTCTCGATGGACATCTGCTCGGTCCGCGCCAGACCATGATCGTAAACGTATTTGGCCACACACCGAATGCCATTGCCACACATTTCAGCTTCGCTTCCATCGGCATTAAACATCCGCATGCGCGCGTCGGCAACCTGCGATGGTTCAATCAGAATTAGACCGTCCCCACCCACCCCGAAACGTCGGTCGGAAATCTTTATGGCTAAGTCAGCCGGTGGTTCGGGCAATTGTTCGGCAAAGCAATTGACGTAGATATAGTCATTGCCGGCTCCGTGCATCTTGGTGAAGTTGAGCATGGGAATTTTCAGCTAAGCTAGCCTTGAGTGATGGACTGAGTCACGCATAGCCAATGTTTATAGCTTACTCTCGTGCCAGCAACAGGTGACCATCAGCCGCTGATGTCGAGTTGGCTGGGCGTCTCACCGGGAAGCGCGGCAGCGGGCACATGGGCTTGTTCTGTGGCCTCGATGGCTTCGTCCGCTTCCGGATCAGCCATCTCGAGTTCGTCGACGATGGCCGGACGAGCGTCGCTGGGCAAACCATCCCCCTGACCCTGAGCGTCGCGGTCGGGGCTGGCCGCGTTGGCCTGCTCCACGGATGACTGTTTGGACGTAGCCGATGTCGCAGCCCGGGCGGCTTCAGAACTGCTATCTTTGGCAGTCGCCTGGGACACGACGCTAGCGGCCTGCGCGGCCGAACTGGTAGGCGGGATAAGCATCGACAGACTCCTGGATGACAACGGCTCCGTTCTCGATTCGATGCTCCAGTATCCCCTCATTGCGCATGCTCAGGCAACACCAATCCGGCTGGAACCGTGAAGTCGCTTTCTGGATCAAGCTGCCCTACCCTGCCTGCTGCCGCTCAAGGGCTAGCTTGCGCCCGCTCGCCCCGCGGAGCAGTTAGAGCTCGTGCCGGTCATTGAAGCTGACCTGAACCGCAGCCGACGTATCGACGGGCAGCGAGGCGGGACCGCCCGCTGGGCTGTGGCCGAGCGACACAAGCGCGTTGCGGACCTCCCAGTAATCGAGCACCGCTACGCGGACATCGACGGGCAAGCGATTGGTAGCCTGGTTGTCATAGAATACATTGCTGCTGCTGAAGATGACCTGCGCCAGATAGTCGCTGGGAATCTTGGGATCGACGACATCCAGACTAGCTCCCAGGCGGTGCCAGAAGGTGGGCAGGGCTTGGCTAGCGATGCGTGAACTGTTCGCGGCGGCCAGCGACCGCAGCGCACGCTCTTGATTCACATAGCGTGTGGCTGCAGTCGCTGCGCCGCGATCTCCCTCCCGGTGAGTGGTCATCCACAAGCGGCTTTCGCCCAAGGTTTGAGTGCGTGAGGCGTGCGGTTCGGTGCCGACGGCGCGCATGTGGACCTGTAGCATATCGGCGCGCCACCCCCGAGGAACTTCGGCCAAAATTGCCAACTCGCGGACTCCCTCCAAAACCGGCAATGGTCCAGGCCGAAATTTGAAAAATACGCCATAGCCTCGGCGAATGGTGCCGCTGGAAGTGAGGATCTGCATCGGCGGATTGCGCTCAAAACTCTCCTGCTGACTGCGGCTGTCGTGGAAATCTCCCGACGCCGTACCACGCCCTATCGGTTCATAAGCCGCCGAGACATCGAAGTTGAAATTGCGATCCTTTTTCTGACTCCGCTGCACGCTGACCGTGCCGGCGACTTCGCTATAGACTTCGTTCTTGGGCCAGAAGTCCAGCACGCGCAAGGTCTGGTGAGGACTGTCGATCTCGACCACATATTCGTGTATCGAGCCACGAAAATCTGAGGATTGGAACGTCGATACGGGAATTCGCAGTCGCACCAAGTCGCCGCCCATGGTGGGTTGCTGGACCACTGCAGGATTGATCGGCTCAGCGATCACGATCGCTGGCGCATCGAAGGCTAGGGCACCGGGCTGAGCCGCCAAGCCGCTGCCTACAAGGGCTGGCGCGACGCCCAACAGACAACTGAACAGGGCTATAAATTGCATCTTAGATTTCATCGCAGATCCCCCAGGGAAAGCGTGGGCTGCGTTTAGAGCGGTCCAGGCAGCGGCTGGGAATAACTTCCCTACCACGGCCGACGCATCTCTCAGCACTGCCAACGCAAAAGTTCACCAGTCAAGGTGCTCTTACCCTTCCCTGCTGCGACTCACCATCGATTTAGATAGATACATTCAAAGGCTTGGCTCTTTGAAAGCATCGCATAGTGTTGGTGGTGAGTGGCGCGACGTCCAGTGTCGCGATCAGCTATTGCTTGAGCTAAGGGCATCATACGCATGCCCTTTACGGAGTCAAATATTTTTCCCGATGCTGCTCTCGTAGGCTGCTCTCGTAGGCTCCTCAGATCAGTCGCACAGCGCGCCAGGCCGTTACGGTACCCGGACACATTGCTCCTCCCCGAACTCTTTTTCCCCATCCCGCAACTCGGCTTCCGCCTAGCTTGTGACGCGTAGAGATCTCGCCTCCTACACCCGCCTTGGCCTGTGTCGCGCGATTCAACGAAAAAAGACACCGAAGGAAGCGGGAAAAATCCCTTCGGTGTCTTGCCACGCGGCGTGGCGCGGCGAGTGGCCGTACCGCCAGCGCTTGGGCTGGGGAGATTGGTGTGGCATTCGCCTGCGGCGCGGCGCGCGCTCCCGGCGGTTTCGCACAGGCGCT
>JBEBXX010000465.1:0-3276 GCA_040391435.1 Aureliella helgolandensis
TTCATCACCTGGTTGCACACCATGGTCCAAGCCGACAACTCCGCTACGGGCAGGCTCGAATCGCTAGCCGACTCACCAACAGCCAACAAGGCCTGCGCGTCAGCCGGTTGAGCGCGATAGTAGTCCAGCAAATCTGTGTAGCTGTGAAACACAATCGACTGTTCGCGCTCGCTCAGCGGCCGCGCCAGCACGCGTTGTGCGATCTCGTCCATCACCTTGGTCCCTTGGCCGTTGCCGACGTGCATCGCATGCTCAGCCAATTTGCGAGCCGCCTCGACAAATTGCGGATCGTTAAGTGTGACCAGCGCCTGCAGCGGAGTATTCGTGCGTTCGCGGCGCACCGTACACACCTCGCGGCTGGGTGCGTTGAAGGCATCTAGATTGGGCGGCGGAGCCATGCGCTTCCAAAAATTGTAGAGCGTGCGACGGTATAGTCCTTCGCCCTTATCCTGCACATAGTTTCGCGTGTCGCCGCCGGGTAGACCGACGATCTCCCAGATATTGCTCGGCTGATAGGGTCTTACGCCAGGACCGTACATTTTACGCGAAAGCAAACCGCTGCTGGCCAGCGCGTAATCGCGCACCATCTCTCCATCCATGCGGAAGCGCGGGCCGCGCGACAGCAGCAAATTCGATGGATCCTGAGCCAGTTTTTCAGCCGTAGCCACCGCCGCTTGTCGATAGCTGGCACTCATCAGCAGTTGCTTGAAGAAGTGCTTGACATTCCAGCCATTCTCGCGGAAGTCGACCGCCAGCCAGTCGAGCAGCTCTGCGTGCGAGGGAGCTGTCCCCATCACGCCGAAATCTTCGGCCGTCACCACGATACCTTGTCCAAACAACTGCTGCCAAAAGCGATTGACTGTCACGCGAGCGGTCAGCGGATTCTCTGGCGCGACCACCCACTGAGCCAAACCCAAGCGATTATGAGGCGCGTCGGCGGGCAGTGGCGGCAGAGCGGCCGGGGTGTTCGCCTTAACCTCTTCGCCAATCTGATCGTATTCGCCACGCATTAAGACATGCGCCATCGCCTCAGAATTCGGCTTTTCGCGCTGGATGTGAGTCACTGGGCTGCGGCCGCGAATCGCTTCCCGCTCGGCCTCTAAATCGACCACCTTGCGGGCCAACTGTTGATAGTCGGGGTCGGCCGTTGACAAGTAATGCTGCAGCAGCAATGCCTGTTGCTCTGCGGTGCGCTCGACCGCAGGCGTAGCTAGCAGCGCTTGCAAGGGACCGGTTTGAGCCAGCGTGAGGACCTCATCCGGCACCAGCTCGCGCGCGTACAGCCGCACGTCCTGCAGGCTACCGCCTTCGAAAGCCTCACCACTGCTGCGCTGGCCAATTCGCAGCGGCGTCTTTGTAAGGATCGAGGCCTCAGGAGTCAGTGTCTGCGTATCGGTCTGCAGCGGCTGGCTCTGACCGTCGACGTAAATCTTGACTCCATCCGCCTTACCCGAGCCGTTGTAGGTAACAAACACGTGCTGCCACTGGGATGGGTTGAGCACTGCCTGAGCCGTGGAAACCTTCAGTGCATTGCTTGGCCAAACGTCGATAAAGTGGGCCGAGAGCTTGCCGCCCCCTTGGTATAGATCCCAGCCGCGATGCGCCGCTGCGACATCCATTCGAGCCAAGATGCCGCCGTTACCCGACGTGTTCGCCGCTTTGATCCACGCCCCATAGCTGAAGGCTTGGTCGCGCTCGAAGTTTCCATTCTCGCCCAGGTCAAACGTGGCTCCCGACTTGACGATTGGCGCAGGCCCGAGCTTCCCTTCGGCAGTCCACTGAACCTCGCCGGCGGCCGAAAACGGATGAGCTGGATCCACTGCATTAGCCGTCGTGTTGCCACTCCCTTCGTTCAGCGGAGCGTGCATGACTAAGTTTTCGCTCGGGATAGATTGCTCTAGCGCCTCGGGAGTTACGCCGACCAACCACGTTTCGAAAGCTCCTCCAGCCCCGGACTTGTGCTGTTCGCGGGCGGCGATCGCTGTTTGTATTTCGCCGGGCAGGGCTTGCCAGCGAGGTTGATCCTCCATCGACGGCACGGGAATCACGGCACTGCGTCCATCTTTGACATTGCCATCGAACCCGGTCTGTGTGGTGTTGCGGAAGAACGCGGCCAACGAGTAGTAATCTTTGATGCTGATCGGATCGAACTTATGGTCATGGCATTGGGCGCAGTTGGTCGTCAAGCCCATGTAGACCCAGCCGAAGGTCTGCACGCGGTCCATAGCGTAGATGGCCAAGTTCTCCGCGTCGATCGTGCCTCCTTCATTGGTCGTGATGTTACAGCGTTGGAAGCCCGTCGCGATCAGTTGGCTGTCCGTTGGGTTAGGCAGCAGGTCGCCGGCCAATTGTTCGACGGTGAATTGATCGAAGGGTTGATTTGAATTGAATGCGCGAACGACCCAATCGCGATAGGGCCACATTTCGCGGTAGTTATCGATGTGCAGGCCGTGCGTATCGCCGTAGCGTGCGGCGTCGAGCCAATACCGTGCGCGGTGCTCGCCCCAGGCCGGCGAGTTCATCAGGCGATCGATCCAGGCGCTGAGCGCGTCGTCCCCCTGTGCCTGGTAATCCTTGGTAAACGCCTCCACGTCGCTCGGCTCCGGAGGCAGCCCCGTGATGTCCAAGTGCACTCGTCGGAACAGCGTGCGTGGGTCGGCCTCGGGGGCTGGAGTCAGATTGTTGTCCTCCAGCTTCCGCAGTACGAAGCGATCGATATCATTCTTGGGCCAAGCTTCATTGCGAACTTGCGGAGCCGGTGATTTGCGCGGTGCGATGAAAGCCCAGTGCGATTGGTACTCAGCGCCTTCAGCCACCCAGCGGGTCAGCAGTTCAATCTGCTCCGGCGAAAGTGGCTTATTCGATTCGGCCGGAGGCATCAGCAGCTCTGCGTCCGTCGTCGTCAAGCGTTCGATCAGCGGGCTGTACTCGGCATCGCCCGGTTCGATGACCCCCAATTCGATCGGGCTCTCGCGCTGGTCGAGGCGCAGGCCAGCCTGCCGCGCCTCGCTATCCGCGCCGTGGCAAGCGAAGCAGTGCTCCGCCAGGATCGGTCGAATATCCCGGTTGTACTCGAGTGGTTCCGCCGCGCCACTGAGCTCGGCCAGCGGCAGACACATCGCCAATCCCGCCACCAGCGCTGACGCCGCAGCCAGCCTTGCGTTTGCCTCCCTGGATTCCTTCGCGTCCCAAAAAAGTGCTCGCTTCCAAAGATACTCTCGCACGCGGCGAGCGGCGGTCGCTGGTGTGGTGTGTTGCATGAGACATCTCGACTGG
>JBEBXX010000466.1:0-3269 GCA_040391435.1 Aureliella helgolandensis
ACACAATCCTGGATTCAGTCGTTAACGCTGGTGGCTAGCCATCCCCTGGCGCGCACTATCAAGCCTCAGCTAGAGCTGGTCAACACGCTGAGCCGTACGCGGGCTGAAGCCGATCGCGCACAGGCCGCGCGAGAGCTGTGGGACTTAGCCCAGTCCGCCGGCCTGAGCGAGCTGCTCGATGTGTTGCCGGTCCACAACGCACAGTGGGTCTTTTCCTCCGACGACAATTTTCTGTACCGCCGCCGGGACTCGGTCACCAACGAAGCTGGAGAGCACCTAGCCAGCCCGATCGTTAGCGGCTCATTTGAGGTTTGGCGGCAGGCTCTCGGTTTGGAAGCGCTGGAAGTGCCGCTGATTGCCGAGGTCTTCAGCGGCGACTGGGCTAGTCTGGTGCGCAGTGAAGCGGTGCGACTGCAGCAGTCACTGAGTTTATCGGCCATGCCACAAGCCACCACCTTGCAACTGCCGTGCACTGCGCGATGGGATAAGCAGTCGTGGTCGGTCAGCTTCGATCAAGTCCAGTGGATGGTGCGGCGGTATGAGGCCTTGCCGATCATGGCGCGGCCTACTTACGACGGCCTCCAGGAGCGACTGCTACAGATGGTGAGCATGGCCAACAACACACTCGTTACCAAGCATGCGGCCAACTGCGCATTCTCCGCCACGGGTGCGGCTTGGCAGGATTGTGTCGCCAGCCTGCAGCCGCTGCACGTTGAGCTTCACAGGCAGGCCGGTAAGCTCTCTCCATGGCTGCTGCGGACTTGGAATTGCGTGTGGCCGGTGGTCTATCGTGAACAGCACGTGCTGCAGGAGCGAGCCGATATCGACGTGCTGCGTCGGGAGTTAAAGGCCTGTCTGGAGGGACAACCGAAATTGTGCCTGTGGATGTTCCTGTTTGCTAAATTGATTTGCCAGTCGCAACTGACGACCGGTCTGGGGTTCTGCGCTGACTTTGGCGATTGAGCCCAGCGCCAGAGTTTATTGGGGGAAATGCATGGCTCGTTTAGGCATTGGCGAGCGGTTGATGTACCGGCTGCACGGACTGTCAGCGACGAATTTTAGCGGCTAGGAATGGGCCGCTGGGTGAGTTATGATTGCGCAGCGGTGATTGCGCAGCAGTGGTTGCGTAAAGCTCAGTCCCAGCGGGATCGCTGGCATGCCTTGGCAGATAAGCCTGCGCGCTCGGACTCCCCACCGGCAGCGATTCCCTCCTCCCTCTTTAAAAGCGCCTTCCTCCCATGCCCCAGCCAAACTCGGAGTCTCCCGCCGCTACTACAGCCCCGCCACTGACCAAGTTGGCTGTGATTTTGGTGTGCATCATTGCAGCCATCGGCTTTGCATTTGACATCTACGAACTGCTGATGCTGCCGCTGATTTTCCGCTATGCCGCGCAGGAATTGGGCGGCATCGTGCCGGGGACGCCTGAGTTCTCGCGCTGGCTGGGCATCATGTTTTACGTGCCCGCGTTCTTCGGTGGGATTTTTGGACTGCTGGGCGGCTACTTGACCGACCGCTTCGGCCGCCGCCGCGTGCTGACCTTCAGCATATTGCTGTATGCCATTAGTGCATTTTTGGCGGGCTACTCTACCAACATGTATATGTTGCTCATACTCCGCTGCACAACGTTTGTGGGGGTGTGCGTTGAGTTCGTGGCGGCTATCGCCTGGTTGGCAGAACTGTTTCCAGACAAGCGACGCAAGGAGATGGTGCTGGGGTGGACGCAAGCATTTTCATCCGTGGGCGGCTTAATGGTAGCCTGGGCCAATCACCTAGCGGTAAAATGGGCAGCCGACCTTCCAGCGATCAGCTTGCCTAGCTTTTTTTCCGGCCTTGGAGAAATTTCCGACCCGCACGCCGCTTGGCGATACACCTTGATGAGCGGCCTGATTCCGGCCATCCCGCTGATCATCATCCGTCCGTTTTTGCCCGAGTCGCCAGTGTGGGCGCATAAGCGCGCTACGGGGCAATTGAAGCGTCCGAGCATCGCCGAGCTGTTTCAGCCCGCCTTGCGACGCACCACACTGCTGACCACGTTGATGTTTGCGGCCAGCTACGGAGTGGCTTTTGGAGCTCTACAGCAGATCCCGCAAATCGTTCCAGGCCTGCCCGAGGTGCAGTCGGTAGTGAAGGATATGTCTCCACCGGAGCGAGCCAAGGTGACACAGACGGCGGCCGCCGATTACACCAAAAGCCAAGAAATTGGTGGTTTGACGGGGCGGGTCGTCTTGGCCCTGCTGGCAGTGGTCATCGTTTCACGGCGTGCGCTGCTGCGATTTTTCGTGATTCCGGGCATGATCATGGGCCCCTACGTGTTTTACTCGTTTGCGAAGGGGGCCAATAGCGTGTTATTCGCCTGGGGTGACTGGCAGTTCACGTCGCTCGACGGATTGTTGTTCATCGTCGGCCTCCTGACTGTGGGGCAGTTTAGCTTCTGGGGTAACTATCTGCCGCGAGTTTTTCCAATTCACCTGCGGGGGACCGGAGAGAGCTTTGCCGCCAATATCGGCGGGCGTATGATCGGTACTTCAATGGCTTGGGTGACCAGTAGCATCGCTGCCATGAGCTGGGTACCGGCGGCGACTCCCTCAGGCAAATTCGCCTTGGTAGCCGGTTGCGTAGCCGGTCTGATGTTCGCGATCAACTTTATCGCCAGTTTCTTCCTGCCCGAGCCCGACACGCTAGATTTTGACGACTAGCCTAGCGACGCATAAAGATGTTGGATTTGCGCGGTGCAATAGCCGCCGGAGTGGCCTGCCCGCCGTCGCTCTGTGCGCCGTAGCTCTGTGCGCCGTAGCTCTGCCCGCCGATATTCTGCCTGGCTCCCTCAAGCTGGTTTGCCACTGAGTGGTATGCCGGCTCTTCCGCCGCATGCCAACTGGGGCTGATCTGCAGGGTCTCAGGCGGCGGCACCGTGTGGCTTGCGGCCAGACTGCGCGGCTCGGGCTCCACCTGGCTCAGTTGCAATTGGTAGTCGCGGTCGGCGCTGGCCGAGGCGATGCGGGTGACGATCTCAGCGAATTCGCGCCGCGTGCTGTCGTCGATGCGGTCTAGACGCATGACCAGCGCCTGGGCCGCAGATGGGTTGGACTGGCAAACCTGCGAGATTTGCGAGACGAATTTCGCCGTCTCAATGAAGTTATAATCCGCCGTTTTGCCGACGAAGGGGCCGATGGAGCGCGTCAGCAGATCGGCACCAAAATTGTCCACCTTCAAAAACACATCCATGGTACCGACGATGACCGACTGACCATTGCGTTGCGGTTGTTCCA
>JBEBXX010000467.1:0-3265 GCA_040391435.1 Aureliella helgolandensis
TGAGTGAGTGGGGAATGAGTGAGTGGGGAATGAGTGAGTGGGGAATGAGTGAGTGACGGAATGAGTGGAGGATGAGTAGGGAATGAGGTGCGAACCGGCGGAGCGGTTCGGCGACTATGCCCTACTCACGCAGATTAGCGCTGGGTCAGCGGGTTGGGCTGACTGACGGAGAGAACTGGCAGTGGCTGTGTTGAGCCGGGCTGCGGCCTTGGGTTGGCCGCTTGGAGATCGGCGAAGTTCGGCTCTTGGGCAATAGCCCGCACGATAGGGCTGTCCTCGCCAGGATCGATCGACGGTGGCAAGCGATCCGACGGAGCGACTTCAATCGGTTGGCTGCCGAGTGTCTCGATCCGTTGGCGCATTTCGGTCTCGCGCTCATTGAGCCCGAACTCCATGACCGCACTGCCGAAGCTGCCGCCCAGTGTGGCACTGCTAATTGGACCGGGATCGATCCAGATCCCGTCGGCATCGAGTTGCATGGTGCCCAGGTCTAGATCCAAGCTGCGGCGCAGAGCTTCGTAGTTGACAAATGTCCCGATCAAGGCCTGCTGCGCATTGAGCAGCGAGTTGATGGCGTTGGCATAGTCATTGGCCGCCGTAGGTGGTCCCACGGTGCCGAGGACTTCGTTGATCCGCGCTCGATCCTGGTTGATGCCGATTGTCAGCGCGGCGTTCTGTACGGCGAAGCGCTGGATCTCAAAGGACAACTGGTTTTGCCTGACCGTTCGCAGCAGGGTGCGCATCGAGCGCCACACGCCGTCTTCATAGGCGTAGTAAGAACGTTTGGCCCGCTGATACTCGATCAAGACTTGTCGATAGTTGTTGCGTTCCTGCAAACGGGTGATGGGTGCGTCCCAAGCGACGCCAGCCCGCACGGTGCCGGCAGTGCTATGGAATGCCAGCGGATTATCGCCGACGTTGCGGACATCGCCCGAGAGGGTCAAGTTCAAGACGCTCTCCAGGTTGTCTGCGACCACTTCAATCGCTCGCCAACTGTTCACCAGCGAGGCTCGGTTGTTGAGCCAGTCGCGGCGGTTGACGCGGGCAATTTGCACAGCGTCGATCGGCTCCAGGTCGATGTCTGGCAGCAGCGCCGCTTCGGTGCGCGCTTTAGCCTGGACGATTTGCAGCCCCAGCAAATTCTCATTGATCGAGGCTAGTAGATCTTGCGAATTGAGAATGACCACTTGCGAGATCTCAGCAAACCTAGCCTCGGGTGAAGCGGCTTGGTCGAGATTGTTGGTCAAGCGGTCGATGTTGGCCGACAGTTCATTGAGCCTCTCTAGCTGACCCTTGAAAGTGGCTTCGAATTTGTCCAACTCTGCGGCCAATTCGTTGGGAAGCTGTTCCAGCCCCTCGCCATCCAGGAATGATGTGTTCAACGTTCCGGTGGGAAGCAGCGCACAGACCATATCGCTTTCGCGCTGCACGATGTCCAGCAGACGCGTGAGTTGTTGACGGCGTTGTGGAACGGCCGCGCGGAGGACGGCGATGTCGTTGCGCACTTCCGCAATATCGGATTCGATGATCGTTCGCTGGATGTTTTCGATCGGTTTCAAATCGCTTTGCACGGCGCGCAGCACGTCGATCAGCTCGGGGCTGCTATCGATCGCGCGGGCCGACTGACCACTGTTGGCCTGGGCCATCTGGCTCATCTCTAGAATTCGGCTGTTGTCCTCGCCCACCCGCGTCCGAACTCGCCCGACTTCACCGCGACGATCGCGCAGCCCCTGCGAGATCAGCTTGAAGCGATCGAGCAATGGATCGCGGATCTCAACGCACAGATAGGGCGGCAATCCCATATCGGCTTTGAAGGCATCGAGCGACGATTGGTAACCGACTTGTAGGCCCAGCAAGTTGGTCTGCGCGGTGTAGACCTGCTGCAGCGAAGTGGCGACTTGGATCTGCTGAGTGGGGATCTCCGACTGGCTACTGGGGATCGTCATCAGCAGTTCACGATAGCCGTCGCGTAGTTCCAGATAGACGTCGGTCAATTGAGCGATGTTCTCTTGGGCGTTCAAGATGCTCAATTGGCTCTGGAGCAATCCCAGATAGCCATTGGCACCCTGGACTTGAATCCCGCCGCCACCGCCGCCACCGCCACCTAGCGTGCCGAAGCCGCCGCCCAGTCCAGTGAACCCACCAAAACCCGCCCCGCCAAACACACCACCCCGCCGCCGCGGCTGAGTGTCTGGGGCGCGTCCGGTGGCAATATCGACATAGAAGCCACGGCGATAGCGTTCGAAAGCTCGCACGTTGGCTAGCAAGGCACGCTCTGCCAACGTCAAACGCTCGAGCACCACGTCGCGGCCACCCTGCCGCAGCAGTGGCTGGAGCAGCGAGAAATTCAGCAGCGAATTCGAAGCGTAATTGTCCGAACCGGCCAATTGCCAAGTCATCGAGTTGGCGAAACCGACGAGCAGGTCGGCCCCTGAGGCGGACAGCTTCCGCATCTGTAGATTGGGGCCGGTCGACAACAGCGTGCTGCCATCGGGCGGACTCAAGCGGGAACCGCGACGCTCAACGGACGAATCCCAGCCTGCAAAGAATTGTGAATCGAGCAGGAACCGCTCGCTACTGACGTCCAGCGCCGACAGATAGAGCTCCTCCAAGTTCTGTTGGTAGCTAGGGGAGTGCAGCAGGGCAGTGCGCACCGAATCGTTCAAATCCAAGATCAGCACACCGCGCGGGTCCAAAGGCAACGTGTTCCACCATTGGGGATTCTCTGCCGTATTGGTGCGCCCATTGCCCTCCCATAGCGGATAGCCCTTCTTTCCGTCGACCATCCGCATATAGCGATTGGCCTGCGGGTCGTCCTCGGGCATCGGCGGCCGATCGGGATTGAATGGATCGAACATGCGGCTGCGCGGGTCGATCTCAATGCGATACGGGGCTGCCACCGCTTCGCAGCTCTCCGCAACCTTCTGGTCGAGCAGGTAATATGCCTCCGTATCGACCTTGGCGCGATATTTTTGTCGCGAGCAGCCCTGGCCGAGGATGCCAGTCGACACGGCGGCCACCAGGGCCATTCCGCTCAGTGCGCGGCGAAATTGGCGGGCCAGGGGTGTCTTGGCGGAAGCTGCTGGGGAGTTTCGATGCATAGTGCCGCTCGCGTGGGAACATAGTCAGATAGTCGCTTATCCCTGGATTCGGCTTGTAGCGACTGTAGGCTTGATGGCGAATGCATTGGTCGTATCAATCGCTCTGGATTTCGCAGTTATGCCAAATTACCTGTATTGACGATGCGGGCAGGGCCAGGCAAACC
>JBEBXX010000468.1:0-3263 GCA_040391435.1 Aureliella helgolandensis
CGGCGGAGCGATCAGCGACACTAGTGTCGTGGACCGCTCCGCGGTCCTTGCTCTTCTTGATCAACCATCTTGAATAGTGCTGCTGCTAATTTGCACGGTCCGGCTGCTAATTTGCACAAGCAGCTCCTACGAGCGAAGAACCTGGCTAGTGACACTCAAGTTACCGAAACGTACGTCGCACCCGCTACGACTCCTGCTCAGAACGCTCAGGACGCTCAGGCCGCGGTCGATCGCTACCGTTGTCTGGGCGATCGCCGTCACGAGGACCTCCAGGCCGGCGCATGCCAGGGCCGCCTTGTGGTGTTCCGTCCGGCCCGCCACGTCGGCGCCCCATGCCTTGAGCAAATTTTAGCAGTTCGCTTTTGTCAAGCATCTCGTCGCCGTTGGCGTCGAATTCCATCGCGTGCTCGACGAACCGTTCGGGATTGGGTGGGCCGCCAGGGCCGCCATTGCCAGCCGGACCGCCGGGACCGAACGGCGGTGGTCCAAAACCACGAGCGGCGCGACCCTCACGACCAGGACGGTCGGCGTCGTCGCCAGCAGGCCGCTCCTCTCGACTAGGCTCGTCGCGATCCCGCTCGCTATGCTCTGGACGCGGCCGAGCATCGCTTGGGGCTCGCTCACCTCGCTCACCTCGCTCACCTCGCTCACGTGGTGGAGGTGGTGGAGGTGGTGGTGGCCCCTGTGGCCGGAACTCATCCTCGCTCAGTTCGCCATCACCGTTCTTGTCGAGCTTTCGCAAGGCAGCGGCGGCCGCTTGGATCTCCTCCGCTGAAATCACATGATCGCGATTGGCGTCCAGCGCCTCGATCAGTGGCTGGCCGCCTCGCGGGCTTCCTTCAGGAGCACCACGCCGCTCACCGCGTGGACCATCCTCTCCTTGAGCACCTCGCCCCAAACTAGCTCGCTCCGGGCCACCACGTTCGGGACCACCGGGGGGCTGGGCCCACGCGGCGACTCCGCAGCCAATGGCCAATAGTCCTAACACACCAAGGGAAAAGCGTTTCATGACAGTTCTCCAGAACGGTTAACCGACCGGTCAGCGGAACACCATGCCCGCTGCAATCAGTGTAGATTATCAAAGCCATCCTGAAGCCGCCATGAAGACGCGGCTAAATGTTTTAAAATCTCCTGCCAAATCAATCTGCCGCTACCCGGAAATTCTCCGCGCGATCCGTTGTATTATCGAGAATTCACGAGTCGTTGAGCGAGCTTTAGGGCATCTTCAAAGCGGCTAGACAGCAACGATGCCGCGACGATACCCTGCCGATCCACGACGACGTAGTGCGGAACTCCGTCAATCGCAAACAAAGACGAGAATTTTCCCGGAGACGGTTTGTCCTTGATGACTTTCTCTGTGTCACTGCGAGTTACATCGACACAAATGGGATAGTCGATGTTGAGCTCCTCGACAGCCTTTTTTACCGCTGCAGGTTCACTGCCAGCAAGATGGACGCCAATTACAACTAGACCGTTGCTCTGCCGATGGTGATGAAGTGGACCAAGGTGGTAAGGCGCAGCGCGACAAGGTCCGCTCGAGGCGCACACTATGATTGTAGTAGATTGACTGCTCATCATCGGCGAAGTAAGATCATATTGCGTTGATCAACCTATTACAGCACTTCCATGTCGCCATCCATGTTGCCCTTCATTCGCCGAACAACCATGCGCAAGCTGACCCAGTTCGCACTGTTGGTGCTGATGCTCTGGCATGCCCCAGTTCCGGTGGGACATAGCCACGCTGGATATGCATCGCAGGTGACAGGTCAACAAATGGAACGCCATCTACAGTGTTTTCATGGCGGAGTTGCCTGCACCGAATGCTGGTCGACAGACTGGCATTGGCACTGGGTGTTTCCAGCAAGCGGTTTCATTGATGTCGGAAGTGAAGGCATTTTGGCGCATTCCCGCTCGATGATCGCGGGCCAATGGGTGGGGTTGATCCATCCGATGTGCCTGTCCTATCTTGCGACTCGTACATGGAAGCCATCCACTTCGCCCCTTTGGACGTACACGAATCGTGCGCACTCTTTCCAAAATGTTGCGCTGCTAAACAGCCGGCAATCTCTGCCTGAACTCTTGGGCATCATTCGCTGCTAAGCGATCTCGCACGTGCAGTTTCGCACGTTGAATGTAGCAAAAGTCGCGAAGTCATTCGCTCAAGCACCTGTTGAGCGAAACTGTTGACAAGTTCTAGTATGGCTGTGTTGGATAGCCTGCGATCAGATCAAGAGTCAGGCAGGCTTTCGACTTCGTACGCTCCGCTGGTCTTCCGCTGGCCCACAGATGGGCACCCATGGACGCGGAATCGATTGCGGTTTCGTCATCCGCGAATAAGCGCAGATGAGCGGCCGGGATTGGCGTCTATTTAGGCACATTCGTAGTTTACGCCTGTCGCTTGTCGCAGGCCAAACTCTCCCCGCCGAGATCGCTTCAGCAATTGACAATCTAATATTTCAGAAGGATTGCTTCCGCAAATACCGATATGACTCAACCTCTCACGATAAACATTAACTTGAACTATCCAATTTGGCAGACGTTCGTCTGCGCCCTGACGGCAGCGAGTCTGTTCGCGTCGCCCACAATCGCTCAGACGCCCTTACAGGTTGTGACGCAACCCGCCACGGCGGACCAAACTGAACTGACGCTACCTCGAGATCAATGGAAAGCCTCAGGCCTTAAGATCGAAACGATTCAAAGTCAACCATTTTCAAAAACGCTGCATCTGACGGGTAAAGTTTCCATCAATCAAGATCGGCTGGCACATATCTACTCAATGGTGGAAGGGACAGTTGAGGATGTCAAAGTCCGTCTTGGACAGTCTGTGCGACAAGACGATTTGCTGGCCGTCATTCACAGTCGTGAAATCGGGGCGGCAAAATTGCAACTCTACCAGGCTAGGCTGCAACTGGAACTTGCCAATGCAAGGAACGACATGCAGAGCAAGATCGTCAGCAATGCTACCGACCTGCTGGAATGCCTGCGCAGTCAAATGCCGATTCAGGAAATCGACGTAAGATTCCGCGACCGACCGTTGGGCGATTATCGCGAGCGTGCACTCGCCGCCTACGCCGCGTTTATAAAGTCGGATGCGGACGTGGAGCGCCTTGAAGGCGTATCGAGTTCAGGTGCCGTTTCCGGCAAGAGCTTGTTGGCCGCCACTGCGACACGCAACGCCGATCAAGCGACGTTTCAGTCCCGTATCGAACAGATCAGTCATGAGCTGACAACATCGTCGTTGACGACCTCCCAGGCGGTCAAAG
>JBEBXX010000469.1:0-3262 GCA_040391435.1 Aureliella helgolandensis
AGAGCGGAGTCGAGGTCAATTGCTCGATGTCCTCGCGTGAAATCGACTGGCGCTTGCCCTCGGCATCGACCAGTTCGATGGCCGATTGCGACTCGCCCGCCAGCATGCCGGTCAGCACTTGACCTGCGGAGGTCATCAAGGTGTAGCGGCGAAAGTTGCCTTCAACGCTGCGGTTCGGATCGAGAATATGAATCAACAGTTCATGTTTCGGATGCACTGCCATGCTGGTTAAATCTGGCCCGACCGCTTGCCCTTCACCGGAATGCATGTGGCAGTTGGCGCAATTCTTGGTGTACAGCAGTTTGCCATTGTCGATGTGGCCTGTAGTTTCGGCCGCGGCGGCGTAGCTCTCGACGATGCGCTGTCGATCGGCGTCGACGGCCACACCCGCTTGGCTGGCCAGCTTTTGGGCCCGCTCGCGGATGGCTTTGTCGGGATGATTTTCCAGTGCGCGCCGTTGGTCGAGCGAGAGTTCCGTCAGGGCGACTGTGCCCGCTGCGATGGCGTCGACGAGGTCTAGCGTGCGGTTGGGGCGAGCCAGTAGAACGGCCAGGGCATCGCTGCGCAGGGTAGGTGTTAGGGACGGCCAAAGTGCCAGCAGTTCACCGCTGACATTTGTGGCTTGCGCAGTGGTCAGCGAGCGGATAAGTCCGCTGCTGACGGAGGTTGGCATGGTGGGTGACAGGGCGGCCAGTAGATCGCTGATCGCAGCGGGCGTATCGCCGGACAGACTGATCACCTCGGCGGCGGCACCGACGCGCTCTGCAGCAGGCAAGTCAGCGTTTTCAAGCTGGGCGATGAGCGACTCGCTTAGCTCGCTGGCGAACTCGACGGTCGT
This sequence comes from Aureliella helgolandensis, assembly GCA_040391435.1. GTDB lineage: Bacteria > Planctomycetota > Planctomycetia > Pirellulales > Pirellulaceae > Aureliella > Aureliella helgolandensis_A. Next base: position 839 of record JBEBXX010000469.1, read on the forward strand.
CGCGCTGCCCCACGCGGCTCCCAGGCGAAGCAATGCGGGAAGCTGTTCGGGAGTCGCGCGTTGGCACAACTGTCGCAGGACTTCATCGCTCTGCGGTGGCAGCTTCACAGCGTCTGTGGTGGGCCAGCCCGCGGCTAAGCCCTCTGCCACGGGAACGATTTGAGCGAGTTGTGCGTCGGCAATTTTTTGGATGAGGGTCGTTAGGTCGGGTTGGGGAAGACCGCTGCGCGCGGCGTGTTCTGAGACCACACGCAGCACGCCGCCGGCGGCCGCAGAAGCATGTTCGGCAGATCCCAAAGCGGCGGTCAGAAAGGAGCTGGCATGGGTGGCCGCGGCGCAGATCAAAGCGTCTTTGAGTGTCGGGTCTGCGTATATGTTCGACTCGGTCCACAGATGGGCCAGTGCCTCAGCAGCCCGCGGATCGGCGGGCATATCGGCCAGGCTTAGCAGCGCAGCAAGTTGCACTTGGGCGTCTGCATCATGCACTAAGTCCCCCTGGACAATCCACTCGACCGAGCGTGGACTGGATGGCAATGTTAGCAAAGCGTTGCGGCGCACGCCCGCAGCACCGTGCGCCAACAAGTTGCGGTGTAGCTCTAATGGGACCTGCTGCAAAGCATTTCCATCGGCAACTGGCAGACCATGGAGTGTCCACAGCGCGTGCGTTACGCCGGCATTGTTTCCAGTTTCGTCGGACGTGGGATCTTTGAGCAATTCGATCAAATTGGCAACAACGTCGGGATTGCCTCGTTCGACCAGCAGACGCTGTGCGTGGCGACGCCACAAGCGGTTGGGGTGTGTGAGGGCCGCTACCAGTGTTTGAGGCTGGTCGCTCGACAGCGATGGATGAGGCGCTACCCCCTGCCCTTCATCGCCGTCGTAGACCAAGCGGTAGATGCGGCCGTGCTTTTTATCACGCAGCTCCGATTCATAGGCGTTGCCCTTGCCGGTCTTGAAACCTTGAGGTGTCGGGTTGTGTTGGACGACGTAGTTGTACCAGTCCAGGATCCACATATTTCCATCGGGGCCGACTTCGGCCATGATGGGCGCGGCCCATTCATCGTCGCTGGCAACCAAGTTGAATTCATTGGCGTCTCGGAAGCTGGCGCCGTGGCGATGGAGTACAAAGCTGCCGACCAAGTGGCCGGTGGGTCCACACACAAAGGCCACTCGATTCCACCAACTGCGCGGATAATTGCGCGCCGTATACAGGGCATGTCCTGCACCCGCAGTGTAGCCACCGTGATGATCGACTTGACGAACCTTGTCAGTGATCGGAGCGAACAGGTGATCGGCTGCAATGGAGTCGGCAATCAGGGATGGTGTCCAACCGCGGACGCGTTCATAGTAGCGATTGGCGATGGGTACAAAGAAGCTGGGGCCGCGATTGGCCGTGGAAGCGAAGATCAGTCCCTCCTCACTGCTGCCCAGCCCCCAGCTATTGTTGGTTGTGGAGCGGACGAATTCGAGCTTGCGAACGCTGGGTGTGTGCGGCTGCGGTGAGTCTGCATCGAGCGAGGTCTGGAAGCGGAATGGACCTTGGCGGAATCCGGGATGTTCGCCGGCGGCGTACTTGGGCCGTGAGTCGTTATAGCCCTGCATGGCCCAGTAATGGTTGTCCAGTCCATATTGAAAGTTGCTGACTCCGCCATGGGTGTCGCCTAAGGCCCAGCCGGTAATCAGCTCGCTGCGCTGGTCTGCCCGCCCATCGCCGTTGGTGTCGCGCAAAAATAGCGTGGCGGTGCCATCCTGCACGATCACTCCGCCATGGCAGAATTCGATCGAGGTCGGAATGCTAAGCTGCTCGGCAAAGACCGTGAATTTGTCGGCTCGGCCGTCACCCGTGGTGTCTTCACAAATGCGAATGCGATCGCGGCCCTGCCCGGCGGGTTGCAGTTCGTTGGGATAGTCGAGTGTTTCGCAGATCCATAATCGCCCTCGCTCGTCCCAGTTCATGGCGATCGGCTTGCCCTGCAAGTCGGGTTCAGCGGCGAAGAGCTCCAGGTGAAATCCCTGTGGAGTAACGTAGTGCTTGAGCGATTCTTCGGCGGGCAGTGGCTGCTGCATCAAAGTCTGCACCTCGCCTTGCGTGCCCCATTTTTCGCCGGCGGGATAATTGGGGATTTGAGGTCCGACATCGACGTACTCAAACGGCAGCACATCCGCGCGGGGCTCGGTCATAAGCGGCGCGGTGAAATGGTCCGTATCGCGATAGGCTGCAGTCAGGCTCGGATCGGCACCGCATGCCCAGCGGATCCCGCGCAGCAATAGATTTTGAAATCCTGGGTGATGCCACGTCCGTTCGTCGTGACCCCAAGCGGTATAGAACACGTGGCCTTGGCCATGGTTACGGATCCAAGTCCAGGGCTCCTGTGTCTGACCAGACGCTTGTTCGCCCACGCCGCGGACTTCCAAAACGATGCG
>JBEBXX010000470.1:0-3258 GCA_040391435.1 Aureliella helgolandensis
CGCCCTGTTGTTGGACTAGCAATCCCAACAGTCTTTTTTGTTGTGCGGGGGAGAGTGCTTCGTCGATCACTTCTTGAGCCTTGGCATTGGCTTCCTTCAGCTTGGCCGCGCGCTCGCCTTCGCTGGCTTGGAACAGCGCCCGCATGTCAGGCATGGCCGACTGCACCGATTGGAAGGTTTCGGGCGTCATGCCGACTTCCTTGCGGACCTCCTCCATTCGTAGCAATCCGAGCAATTCTAGGGCGCCGCCGGACATTCCCATGCCCATGCCGCCGCCAAAGCCGCGTCCTTCGCCGCGTCCTTCGCCGCGTCCCTCACCGGGGCCGCCGGGACCGCCGCGACCTCGACCGCGTCCCTCCTCCTGGGCAACCAATGCCGAGGACACACACACCGCCAGAGCCAGACTGAGCAATCCAACAGACCAGATTTTCATCACAAGCGCCTTCCAAAGTAAGAGATACCAAGTTTAACGCGAACGAAAACCGATGGTAGAAAAGTCATTCGGTCGCCGCGGGAGCTGGCGTGCGAGCCGTGTGGCTCGCCATGCCGCCAGGCTTACTCCATACCCATTCAAACCACCAGCGCAGGCAAAAGTTCCGATTTTAGCCGGTACAATCTAGGTTTTGGCGGATTGTCGCTGAATATCCTGGGAAAGTCTGTAATGCACTGCCATGTGCAAACGTCTATGTTTATTGGATAGGATTCACAACGCGTACGTGTTGGGCAAGCTGGTCAACCGCAAACCGAAAACCCAACCGAAAACCCAACCGAAAATCAGAAACCCAACCGAAAATCAGAAACTAGGAACGGTACTGTCTTGAACTCTCTGCTGCATCACCCCCTAAGTGCACATCCGGCGGTCGGGCAGCTCCGCGCTCCGCTGCTGGCGCGCTTGGGGCTGCGGCGAGCCATCGACCTGCTGTTTTTTTTCCCGCGCGGCTACGACGAACCGCCCCCTTTGCAACCCTCTGCGCAGTTCGTTGAGAACACGCGCGTGGCCTTCACTGGCACGGTCACCGAGATCTCGGGCCGAGTCACGCTAACGGGCAAGCATATCTTGGGGGCGCTGGTGATTGCCGATGACGGCGGGGCGGTGCGCTTGACTTGGTTCAATCAACCGTTTCGGCGAGATAGTCTGCGCGTCGGTCTGCGGCTTGTCGCCAGCGGCCTCGTGCGCTCCACCGTGCTCAACTGGGAGATGGTGCAACCCAACATCACCCCTTTGGCCGAGGGGGTCGACGGCGAGCAAACCCGACCGCTGCCGCGTTATCCGCTGACCGAGGGCCTCAAGCAGCCGGCCATCCGGGCTATGATGCGCGAAGTTGCCAAGCCACTGATTCAACAGATCGAAGAGGTCCTGCCGGAGTCGCTGCGGACGCGACTGCAGGTCTCCGACGTGCATCAGGCCCTGCACGACATCCACTTCCCAGAAAACATGGAACAAGCCCTGGCCGCCCAGCGTCGTTTCAAGACGCAAGAGCTGTTGGTCCTGCAATTGGCGATCACGCTGCAGCGGCAGCAGCGCGAGCAGTCGGCGCGGGCACCTCAGTGCGAAGCCTCGGGAAAGATCCATGCGCGGATTTTAAATCGCTTGCGACACACCCTAACCGGCGATCAGCTAGCTGCGGTCGCCGAAATCGGCGCGGACATGGCTCGCGAACGCCCCATGAACCGACTGTTGCAGGGGGATGTAGGCAGCGGCAAGACGCTAGTCGCGCAGTACGCCATGCTGCTATGTGCGGCCTATGGGCACCAAGCCGCCCTGATGGCACCCACCGAAGTGCTCGCCCGCCAACATGCGAACCACTTGCAAAGCAGCTTGGCCTCCAGCCGCCTGCGCGTGGCGCTGCTGACCGGTAGCATGAGCCGCCGCGAAAGAAGCGACGTCAGCCAAGCCCTGGCCGCCGGTGAAATCGATCTACTGGTCGGGACTCAGGCCCTGCTCTCCGATGCGGTGCAGTTTAAGAATCTAGGGCTGGTGATCGTCGACGAACAGCACAAATTCGGCGTGGTGCAGCGGGCCAAACTGCGCACCGATGCACAACAGCCGCACTACCTCGTGCTGAGCGCTACGCCCATCCCGCGTACGATCGCTATGACCGCCTTTGGGGACTTAGACGTTTCCACGATTCGTGAAAAGCCGCCGGGAAGAGCGCCGGTCAATACCTACGTCTCGGCACCAGACAGCCTGCCTGCTTGGTGGGATTTCGTCGACCGGCAGATCTCCACCGGTCGCCAAGCCTACGTCATCGCGCCGCGCGTGGCGGAAGTCGAAGCCAGCGATGCAGCCAGCGCTCAGGGGATCTATCAAACTCTGCGCGAAGGTGTGCTGCGACATCGGTCGGTAGGATTGCTGCACGGGCGACTGGATAGCCCTGAGAAAGAATCGGTGCTCGGCCAATTTGCCAATGGCGACCTGCAAGTGCTGGTCGCTACCACCGTGGTGGAAGTGGGCATCGACGTACCCAACGCTACGCTGATGACCATTCTGGATGCCGACACGCTGGGGCTGTCGCAGTGGCACCCATTGCGCGGCCGGGTGTCGCGAGGATCGCACAGCGGATTCGTGTGCGCGGTCGCCTCAGCGGCCAGCCAAGCCGCGGACAATCAGCGATTGCAAGCATTCGCTAAGAGCAATGACGGGTTTGAACTGGCCGAGATGGATCTGGCCATGCGCGGGCCGGGAGATCTACTGGGCACTTCCCAAAGCGGGTTGCCGACGCTGCGGATTGCCAATTTGGTCGAAGACGCTCCGCTGCTGACCTTGGCGCGCGAGGTGGCGCGCGAGCTGCTGCAGGACGATCCTCAACTAGCCGCTGCGGAATTCGATCGACTCAGACGCCAGACGGTTGTGCGTTACGGAGGTTCCATGCAGCTCAGCGATGTGGGCTAAGGCAAGGCGAATCACGCTCTCGGCTAATTTTCCAGCGAATCGAGCCCCAACTCTTCGGCGGGGCGATCGAGCAAACTGCTGCCGCTGTCGCCGCTGTCATGCACTCCAGCTCGCGGCTGGTCCTCCACAGCCAAATCCGATTGGCTCGCTGGCTGAGCAAATATTGCGGCTGGATCGCTCAGCGGGTCTTCGGTCGTGCGCACGATCAAGTTTCGCTCGCGAACCGCCAGCACCCTGACGTGTTCGCCGGCTTCGATAAAGCCGCTCTCCGCTAGTGCGTTAAAACGCCGATAGCCCACACGCACTTGGCCGCTCGGTAAGAAAGCCATCTCAGCCAACAGAACATGACCGACCAACGCCTGAAG
>JBEBXX010000471.1:0-3252 GCA_040391435.1 Aureliella helgolandensis
AAAGGCAAACACGATCCGCACACTGCAAAAGATCCTTGATATCCCGCAGTCGCCAAACGAGCAGCTCGTTGGCATGAGCTCAGAGGAACTGCAAGCACGCGTTGAGTCTCTTCAGCAACAGATCGCCCAGCGTTTGATTTAGAAGTTAGCCGGCAGCTTGTACACGGATTTGATCTGTCGCTGACCGCTCCGCCAATTACTGTTTGTTGCGTCGTGCTTCGCTCCGCCGATCCATGCATTGGTAGGTGTCTGAGAAGCGATGGATCGCCGAGCGATCAGCGACTTTCTGACAGGTTTTCCAGGTCTCTGCTAGGGCAGCGGAACCTGACGGGTGCTCTGCAGATATGCGAAGAGGGCCGCGATTTGCTGCTCGTTCAGTTGATTTAGCAATCCGTCGGGCATTGTCGATGTGGCCAGTTGTTTCAAATCGGCTATCTCCTCGGTGGGTATGCGTTGAACGTAATCCTGGCCGGCCAAGGTTACCACTTTGTCATTTTGATTTGTCAGCAGCCCACTCAATACTCGCCCATCGTTTAGGAGTGCCATCGTCGTGCGAAATTCTTTGGTGACTACTGCGCTGGGATCCACGATGTTTTCTAACAGGTAGTCGATATTGCCGCGGCCAGCACCTGTTAGGTCGGGTGCCAAATCGCCTCCCTGGCCATAAAGCTTGTGACAGCTCGCGCAAGTTTTCTGAAACATTGCGCGCCCCTGCTGCAGATCGGCTGCGGCGAGCGTCTCAGGTGTCAACAGCCGCCGCAAAGAGTGTATTTGTTCAGCCCTGGCTACATCCGTTTCGCGAGCCTGTCCCCAGTGCTCGGCGAGCAGCCTGTCCAACTGGGGATCGTTGAAACTAGCCAATTGCCGTGCATGAAAGGCGGTGACGTCAGTGGGTTGAATCGTATTTTCTCCCAGCGCCTTGAGCAATTGCTCGCCCCATGACCTGCGCGATACCAAGATCGAGATCACCGCCGGACGATCCAATGGAGCAAAGGCGCGGTAGTTGGCCAACAACCGCTGGCCAACCGCATCGTCCACCTCGGAGGATAATCCACGCGCGGCCAGCAGATTGAGATAGCGTTCGCTGAGCAATTTCAAGCACAGTTCGCGCAGTCCTTCGGCTCGAGAATCAACCAACGATCTGAGCGCCGCGCTTCTTTCTTCCAGCGAAGCGGTGCGATCTGCGGCCAGGCTTTTGAGTTCGTCGATGGTAACGCCATCGCCAAACAGGACATTCAGGTCATTCATTGCTTGTTGCAACGCGATGTCGCGATTGATGGTTGGTGCGAAACCGTCGATCAATTGTAGCGTGGCATCCCAACCGGCTGGCATAGCTGCCTGCCGGCGGCCGGCCAATCCCTTGGCTAGGCCGAGTACGACATCGACCGCCAGCGGCCCGTCAGAGCTCGCAACAGCGGTGGTCAGCAGTTGGTCGATTAGCTCAGGTGACGCGTCGAATTCTTCAGCCAATCGTCGCACCATCAGTCGCCGCGTGCGTGGCCAAGTCGACTCAGCCGCCAGCTCGACCAACTCAGCGGACGGCAGCGGCATCAGGCCGTACCAGACCATCAACGGCAAGTTGTGGTCATCCGCATCTTCAGCGTGGTCCATCAGGGGAGCGGCCAACGATGCCCGCTTATCAACGGGTAAACGCTGCAGTAGGCTAGCCAGAGTCAGTCGCACAGATGCCTCGGGTTCGGCTATTGCCAATTCCACGAAGTGAGAAAGCAGTGCGTCGTCTTCGGCGGAAAAGCTCGCCTTAGCCGGTCGATTACCGGTGGTTGTATCGAGTGCCCAACGATCGGTCAGCAACCGAATCGCCCAGCTTCGCACGGCGGCCGCGCGATCGTTGCACAGCGCTCGTAAACGTTCTTGAGGCAAGGCGTCGATGGCCCACAGCGCCCACAGTCCGCGCAGGCGAAGCTCGGTGGGCATGTCTGAGTCTAACATGCCTTCTAAACTCTGCCGGGCCGAGATCCAGGCCACTTTCTGAAGTGCAGTCACACCACCGTCGCCGGGTGAGGGGTCATTGCCCGTCCAAGTTAATTTCGATCGCAGCATAAGCGCTCGCATGGCCTCGCGGGCGCGGCGCGCGTGCCATTCGCTGGTCGACTGCTGAATCAGGACTAACCTGCGTGGGTCGTCCAGGGCGGCGATGTCGTCAAGCCTGATTTCAGCGGGAGAGCCAGCATCGAAGACAAGTTTAAAAATCCGTCCGCTGGTGCGATGCACACCCGTCGATTCGTGGCATTCGCCCGTGTCGGACCAGTCCAGCAGCAGCACATTCCCATCGGGCATGGGGAGCAAATTCATGCCACGAAACCATGGGTCGGCTGTCGGGAAAATGTCGGGCTCATGGCGTGCCATATAGCCCGAGCCCTCCGCATCCAAGCGCTCCACGTTGACGCGACGACCATGTAAATTGATCGTCAATAGTCGCCGCTGGTAATCGACAGGCCAAGTGGGCTCTTGATAAATCATCATTCCCACGTGCGCATGGCCGCCACCATAGTCGTTGGCAGCCCCGCCACGCGAATCCGTCCAGCTCTTACCGACATCAAAGTGCCAATGGTCGGCGTGCATGTCGATCAGTTCGTAACTGCGCGGATTAGCATCTAGCGAGTGCGGCCGGACATAGTGCGCACCGGCAATCGAATGCCACAAATGCCCGTTGACGACGTTGATGAAAAAGAGCTCGCCGAGCGCATTCCAATCGTGTCCCCAAGGATTGGTAGTCCCCTGATTGAGCACCTCGACCACCTGCCGCTGTGGATGATAGCGCCACATTCCGCCGCGCAGTGGGATGCGTTGGTCTGCGGCGCTACCGGGTAACCCCAGTTCACCGGGGCACGAGGCACCGCAGCGGCCGTAGAGCCAATTGTCCGGCCCCCACGTCAGACCGTTTGCAAAGTTATGATAGTTCTCCTGAGCCACGGTGAAACCGTCCAGGATGACTTCTGGCGGTCCATCGGGGACCAAGTCTCCGTCGGCGTCGGGAATGAACAGTAATTGCGGTGGACACGTCAACCACACACCACCCTGGCCGACCACGATGCCCGTGAGCATTTGCAACGTATCGGAAAATACCGTGCGCTGTTCCGCCACGCCGTCACCGTCTTTGTCTTGCAGGACGATTACGCGATCGTGCAAGCTTAAGTCAAATCTCTGTGTGCGTTCGGCGTAGGTATAGTTTTCAGCGATCCATACTCGCCCTTGTGCATCGATGGTACCTGCGATTGGGTTCCGCACGTC